>JASFBJ010000415.1 GCA_030149585.1 Desulfobacterales bacterium
TTGAAATAATTGCAAAAGGTACAGGAATTCGTGAACTTAATCGCTTGAGGAAATTTTATGGGCTTGGGAACTGGAAAAAATGAAAGGAATTGCCCGTATCCGACTTTCATCAGGAAAAATTAGGTTGGCCTAACTCCACTGGTATGAGGTTCACGGCATTGGCAAAAAAGAAATCAAACGTAAAAAATATTTGGAGTAAGTTATGAAAAAATCAACTGAATTTTCAGGGAAATTTGTAGTTTGTATCAATAATATAGACTATCCGGCATCATTAGAACTCCACAAAATTTATCGTGCGATTCCAGATAAAGATGCTGCTACGGAAGGGGATATTTGCGTTATTGATGAAAGCGGAGGGGACTATTTATACCCTTCTTCCTATTTTATTCCCATCCAAATCCCTCAAATCGTTGAAGAATCGTTACTCAGGGCGCCGTGATATAGAACAACAGTGACGAACAGAATGATTGAGCAGATGCCTAAGCGCGTGTCCTTTGGGGGAAGATTTGGACTTTGCACAATTTTATCCTCTCTTGGGGCGATCGTGCTAATAATTTGGCACTGCTCATAATGAAAAATATCAAGCATATTCCAAACTTTCGCAACGCAGCAGAGAGCGGGCCCTCATTTCCCGGCAAGAGGCCGGCAAAGAAACCCAAATTTAAGCTCATTAATAGTAAATTATAAAATCATAGACCTCCCTAAATGGTCTCCTATTGCGACATTGGTTCAGACCTGACATAATAAAATATTTTTTAGAAAAAGTTGTTTTTCAAAAAACATACACGCAAAGGGTCAAAACATCTTGAAAAATTTGTTAATATTTAGAAAAAAAGTTCTCTGTTGGCTCATGATAGCTGCATGCCTGATAGCCCCAAACCTTGCCCTTGCCCTGGGTCCTGAAGAAATTTTAGTAGTGGCAAATAAAAATGTTGCCGATAGCCTTAGTCTGGCTAATTTTTATATGCAAAAACGAAAGATTCCAAAAACGCATCTAATTGCTTTAAAAACTGTCAGTCAGGAAATTTGCTCCCGCAAGGAGTATGAAGATAATATTCTGGCGCCTTTAAAAATTTATCTAAAGCAGCTTGAAAAACAAAAACAGTTACTGCCTGTCCGCTGCCTGGTTTTAATGTTGGGGCTGCCGCTTAAAATTAAAGCTCAACCGGATTTAAACACCAAGCAGATAGCGCATCTTAAAAAAATTCAAGATATAATTATTCGTGAATTGGCAAATACAGGGCAAAAAGCCCTGCAAAGGCAAAAAACTCTTAAAGAAAAAATTAAAGAACTAAAATCAGAAATCAACACAATGCAAAGCCAAACCGCCAGAGCCTCACTTGATTCTGAAATCGCGCTGGTGCTTGCCAAAGATTATCCTTTGGCCGGCTGGCTTGCCAATCCATATTATCTTGGCTTTCGTAATCAAAAACAGGTGATTGAACAAAAAGAGGTTCTGATGGTTAGCCGTCTGGATGGCCCGTCTCCGGCAATTGTAAAGCGTATTATTTTAGACAGCCTCTTTGTGGAAAAAACCGGTCTAAAAGGCAAAGCCTATTTTGACGCCCGGTGGCCAAGGGCCAAACAGAATAATTTAAGCGGCTATGCCCTGTATGATAATGCCTTGCATCTGGCAGCCGAAAATCTGCGCGATGAACAATTATTCCCGGTAATCCTTGATAACAGGGAACAAGTCTTTCAAACCAAAGAATGCCCCCAGACGGCTTTATACTGCGGCTGGTACTCACTGGCGAATTATGTGGATGCCTTTGCCTGGCAAAAAGGGGCGGTGGGCTATCATATTGCCAGCGCCGAATGTGTTAGTTTAAAAGAAAAAAACAGCCGGGCCTGGTGCAAAATGATGTTGGATAAGGGCGTAGCCGCCACCATTGGCCCCACATCCGAGCCATATGTTCAAGCATTTCCCAGACCCGATATTTTTTTCAGATTTCTGGTAGACGGCTATCTAAGTCTGGCAGAGTGCTATCTTATCAGCCTGCCTTATCTTTCCTGGCAGATGGTCTTAATTGGTGATCCTTTATATCAGCCATTTAAAGCGCGCCCCTGATTTTTTTTTAGAAATTTTTTATTATTGAAATAATTTGGAGACTACACCTGGGCCAGGCTTTGGCGGACATCATCTATAATACGCTGGAGAGGCGGCCTTTTGTCAGGAATAAAACGTTTGCCCATCAACTTCTGGTAGGTTTCAATATAGCGGCACCCGATCAAAAAACGTTCATCTTCAGTATATGGCTGACCTGGAGTACCGATATTTCGGCCGAATTGTTTTGAATATGAGGTTGGCGCTTCATTATCGGCCATCTTTTTTTTATAATCTTTTGCCTCCCAGAATCTGGACGAATCCGGTGTTAAAACCTCATCTATGGTTATAATCGTGCCCTGCTTTGTTTTACCCAGTTCAAACTTGGTATCAGGGATGATAATTCCTTTTTTTTCAAATAAATTTTGCACATGCAGATAGGCAGCACCGGTCATATAAGCAATCTTGCCATATTCATAGGGAAGCACAATCCCTTGTTGATATAAATAACCCGGACTGACCGAAATATCGTGTTCCCCCTCACCTGACGCCTTGGTGGAAGGAGTATCCAT
>JASFBJ010000164.1 GCA_030149585.1 Desulfobacterales bacterium
TTTGATTTTGTGTACCCATGAAATAAATTTAGTCGATTTTGAACGTTTATTATCACTCGATGATCAAGTTTTTTATAAGGTATAGATATTATTGGCTTTAGTAAAAACAGCGACATTTATGGCACGATTTTATAAAGTCAACAATATCAAATACTTATTATTATTTGCAAAAATATTCTTGTGAAAACATTTCATTGTCACCACAGTATTTACAAGGTTTTAGAAAAAACTTGATCATCGAGTATTAGGCTTTGTTCTTGGCAGAATCAAATGGACTCTCTAAAATACTTATCACTGGATATTGTGCTGGGGCTGCTTTTGCACGCATGGGCTTTGGAAAAAAATAAGGTTAAAACGCAGAAAAATTAAAGTTGATTTATAGATATAGAAATAATTAAATTTTAAAGGATAGAAGGAAAAGAGTTTGGAATGGCATTAGGGCTCCTTCTCAGGGGTGATTAAACTGAGATTACAGGAAATTATTGTAGAACTTCTACATAGTTGAGTATTTAATTTAAATAAGGAGTAAGGCATATGACAACTGAATCCGATCCTATTATTGATAACTGGTATTATCACCGGGATAAAGGACAACGTTTCCGGGTCATTGCAATGGATGAAGAAGCGCAGACCGTGGAGGTGCAGTATTTTGACGGCAATGTGGATGAGCATGAACTGGAAATCTGGTATCAGCTAAATGTAGAACCCTGTGAAGCACCTGAAAACTGGTCAGGGCCCCTGGATATCGACAATGTGGATGATTTAGGCACAGAAATCACCGACACCAGCCGTTCGGATTGGGAGGAACCTTTAAATGAGTTTGAACCTCAAGAAGACAAACCAGAAAAAGACTAAAATATTATAATTTATTTTAATGCTCACTGATAAAAAAGATGGTAGTGCTAAACTGATGGTGATAGATGTTTGTCTTTTGAAATCATTATGTTATAATAACTTAAAATTGTTTAATATGGCTTAGTAATAAGATAGTTCTCTGGCTTAACGCACCTTAAACCTACTATAACCTTGTATTTTCTGATAATTTAGTGGTGAAACTTAATCATAATCATTCTCTATGTAAAATCTGTATCATATTGATATTACAACTTTTCATATCACCACTACCTGTTTAGCACTACCAAAAAGATTATGGTGCTGCTAAAATGCGGGACAAAAATAAAAGGAGTTTTTGATGTCTAAGCGATATATGAGTGTAGCCGGCAGTTTTTATCCTAAAAGCTGCGGCGAGATAGAAAAGCATATAAATACGTTTAGTAATGCGCTTGAAAAGGAAATAGTGCTTTCTTTTGTTCCAAAAGCGATTATCGCGCCGCATGCCGGCTATATTTATAGCGGTTTCAGCGCAAACAGTGCCTATAGACTTGTCGATACAAGCGCTGTTAAAAGAGTAATCGTGATCGGCCCGAGTCACAGGGTATTTATCAGCGGCGCCAGTGTTGCAATGCAGGAAGATTATGAATCTCCCTGTGGTGACCTCCTGATAGACAGAACATATAGCCGTGATCTTATCGACAAATATGACTTTCTCGTTTTTCAGGAAGATGCTCACAAAGAGCATTCAACAGAAACGCAGGTTCCCTTTATTAAACATTATTTTAATGATGTGAAGATCGTTGAGATCGTTTATGGGGATATTGCGTATCAAAAACTGGTTCCCATAATCGAAGAGACGTTGCGTGACGAGGATACATTTGTGGTTATCAGCACGGATCTAAGCCATTTTTATACACTCGAAGAGGCCAATAAGCTTGATGCCATATGCCTCAAAGCAGTGGAAAATATAGATGTCAGCATGATGGATGCAGGGTGCCAGGCCTGTGGAATGATTGGGCTAAAAGCACTATTGCAGGCAGCCAAAAACAGTGGCCTTCAAAGCAAATTGATAGATTACAGAACAAGTTATGATGCCGGTGGTGATGCAGACAGAGTTGTTGGATATCTTTCTGCATTATTTGGATAAAAATAATGATACATCGCAATAATTTGGCACTGAACTCTCTGTTGAAATAATAAAATACAGGGAAAAGGGCTGATCAAGAAAATAAGATGACCAAGGAGATAAGATGATTAAGGTTGGTATAATAGGAGCAACCGGCTATGCAGGGGCTGAACTGGTAAGAATTCTTGCAGGGCATCCAAAAGTCGAACTGAGCGTTTTAACTTCACGTCAATATGCAGGGCGCAAATTTTCAGAAATTTATCCTGCCATGGATACTATTATTAAGCATAAGCTGGAATCTTATTCACCAGCTCTGATAAATGGGCGGGCAGATGTGGTTTTTATGGGCCTGCCTCATAAACTTCCCATGGCTATGGTTCCTGAGCTGCTTGATACAGGCGTTAAAATTATTGATCTTTCGGCTGATTTTCGTTTTCAGGATGTTTCTTTATACGAAGCTCATTATCAAGCTCACTCTGCCCCTGAACTTTTGGCGGAATCAGTATATGGTCTGCCTGAAATCTATTTTAACAGGATAAAAAAGGCCCGTCTGGTTGGAAATCCCGGGTGTTATCCCACCACTGTTTTATTGCCGCTGATACCATTATTGAAAAAAGGTTTTTTAGATATAAGTACTATTATAGCTGATGCTAAATCAGGAGTCAGCGGAGCCGGTCGCTCGGCAACTTTGACAACCCATTTCTGCGAGGTGAGCGAATCTTTTAAACCATATAAAGTGGCTGCCCACCGGCATAACCCTGAGATGAATGAGGTATTAAGCACAGAAGCAGGCAAAAAAATAACTATCACTTTTGTGCCCCATCTGGTGCCAATGAGCCGCGGGATGCAAACAACTATCTATGCCGGCCTCTGTAAAAGTGGAATTACAAGAGCTGATGTGGCATCCTGTTTAAATCAATTTTATGCTGACTCTCCTTTTATACGGCTTATTGAAAACAGAACTCCTGACACGCAAAATGTAAGGGGAACAAATTTTTGTGATATTGGTTTTCAAATAGATCAGACCAATAATCGTTTGATTTTGATGTCTGCAATCGATAATCTGGTAAAAGGAGCGGCCGGGCAGGCGGTTCAAAACATGAATATTATGTGCGGCTTTGATCAGACAACAGGTTTGGCGAATGTGCCATATCCAATATAGGACCCTATTATAAAATAAATCAGAATTCCAGATGCCTTGGGGTACGAGGAAAGGGTATTACATCACGAATATTGGAAACGCCGGTTATCATCATCAAAAAGCGCTCAAATCCAAGGCCGAAACCTGCATGGGGTGTGCTGCCGAACCGGCGGATATCTAAATACCACCAATAAGTCTCTTTTTTCATTCCAGCCTCTTTAATGCGATGTTCCAATATATTGAGCCGCTCTTCACGCCGGCTTCCCCCGATTAACTCCCCGACCCTTGGAACAAGCAGATCCATAGCGCCTACAGTACTATTATCATCGTTGAGCCGCATATAAAATGGTTTGATACTTTTTGGATAGTCAAAGACAAATACCGGCTTTTTAAAATGATTTTCACATAAAAAGCGTTCATGTTCGGTCTGAAAATCCGTGCCGAAAGCTACTGGAAATTCAAATTTTTTATTTGAACTCTGTAAAATTTCAACAGCCTTTTGGTATGGGAGACGGACATACTCTTTTTCGGCAATTATTTCCAAATCTCTCATGAGCTTTTTATCCACAAATTTACCAAATAATTCCAGGTCATCTTTGCAATTTTCCATAACATGGATAGTCATATTTTTAATCAGGTCTTCGGCAAGGTCCATATTATCTGTAAGATCGGCAAAGGCCATTTCCGGCTCGATCATCCAGAATTCCGCAGCATGCCTGGGGGTATTTGAGTTTTCAGCCCTGAAAGTCGGTCCAAAGGTGTAAACCCTGTCAAGAGCACAGGCAAACAGTTCAGCCTCTAACTGACCTGAGACAGTTAGATTAGCCTCTTTTCCAAAAAAATCATTTTCAGAGATATTTTGTTTTTCATTTTGTTTGGTCTTGCCTGCAGGAAGGGTTGTTACCCGAAATAACTCTCCTGCCCCCTCGCAGTCGGACCCGGTTATGATGGGAGTATGCAGGTTAAAAAATCCTTTTTCCCTGAAATAGCTGTGAACCTTAAATGCGCTTTCAGAACGAATCCTGAAAAGCGCTCCGTATTTATTGGTACGAGGCCGAAGATGAGCAATGGTTCGAAGAAATTCGTCGGAATGGCGTTTTTTCTGCAGGGGATAGGCATTTTGATCTGCCTCACCTATTAATTCTATCCTGGCAGCATGAATTTCCCATTTTTGCCCTTTGCCTGGGGATTGAACCAATGCTCCCTCAATGGAAACAGCGGCGCCAGTGCTGATTAATTTAAGATCTTCCCGGCAGTCCTGATTTTGATCAATGATTATCTGGATATTTTTAAGGCAGGAACCATCGTTTAGCTCAATAAATGAAAATTCCTTTGCATCCCGTTTTGTCCGAACCCATCCTTTGACCATGATGCGCTCAACTTTTTTGTCTTTATTCAAAGCTTCAATGACGCGTGTTCGTTTCATCCTGTGTATCTCCTTTAAAACTTTTCCAAGACAAACCAGAGTTAAATCATTTTTGGACTGGGATTTTTTAATAAATGTTTTAAATTTACCTGTAACTTAAAATATGATCGGCAACTCTTTCCAGATGATTAATTGTATTACATTCCATAGCCATATGACAGCTTGGAAGATAGCTTTTCATTTCAGAATCACCTGAATTCCACAGAAAGCGACTTTCCGGGTTTAACCAGATAAGTCGCTTACATCTTTTATAAATCATAGTCAATATTTCCGACTGGTTGTCAGCGAAATTATTGCGGCCGTCACCAAGAATCAACACAAAGGTTTTATTTGTTATTATATCTAACCAGCCTTTTTTCAAATCCTGAAAGGCCTGACCATAATCCGTTGATCCCATTATGATATCAAGGCCCTTCCCGCTCTCGATTATTTTTAAGGCCTCCTCAAGAGGATAATTATCAAAAATATTACTGACTTCTACCAGATTTGAGCAAAAAATAAATGTTTTGATTCTGGCAAAGGATTCACTCAGACTATAAAGAAAAAGTAGAAGAAATTGCACATAACTTTGAACTGAACGGCTTATATCGCAAACAGCAATGATATCCGGGCGATCAATTTTTTTATATTTCCAACTAATATTAAAAAGCACTCCCTGATACGCAATATTTTCCCTCAGCGTTTTTTTAAAATCAAGCTGACCCCGGCGAGCGGTTTTTCTTTTTCTTGAATAAAGAGAGTTAAGGCGTTTTGTGATTTTATTAACAATCTTTCGCATTATGTTTAAATCCTGGATTCCTATTTTTGAAAGGCTGGTTTCTCTAAGACTTTTTTCAATTATTTTATCGGTGGAGGAACTTGCAAAAAAGGTAAAGTGCTTTTCAACAAAAGCTTTGACAGCTCCAAAAAGTTGTTTTTCCTGCACCTGAAGGGCTTTTGCCTTTTCAGTTGACTTAGCAGTATTTTCTTTTAATAAGCGTTGAATATCTTTAAAAAGCGCAGCGTCACCAAGATAGTTCATGATTCTTGCCATATATCTTCCCTTTTGAGTAAAATACTGGATGCTGCGAATATCAATACTCCGGGCGGCTTCTCTAATAGCAATTTCCCGGCTTGTCATATCGTCAGACAAGAGGAGTTTCGTTAAAGCTGAGTCTTTTTGATCAATAGGAATATTATTATTTTTTGCTTCTTTCTCTTTTGGCTCTTTTATTTCCGTTTCCTTGTCTTCCGACCCTTTCTCTTTTGAATCCGGGCTGTTATGAGCCATGCCCTGTACTTCAAAAAAATCTTCAAAACAGCTATAAAAAATAATTTTTTCATCCAGCGACTTGGTTAAAACAGATGCAAGAGAATCCCTTAAAATACTTTTTTGGCTATAACCAATAAATTTTAAGACATTCGCTGCATCAATGCTTTCTGAAATAGATATGCGAACCCCATTATTTCTAAGGGTAATGATAAAATCTTCAAGAATTCTTTCCAATTATTTTTCTCCTGCAATCCGAATTGCCTTAATTATCATGTCGTAGATATGATTTTCCAGCATAGCTTTATCTTCTTCATGCTTTAAGAAAAGATTGGCTGTTTTTTTAACAAGTTGGACATTGAGAATATCTGCGTGAAGAAGCAGCAAAGACCTGGCCCAGTCAATTGTTTCACCTATGGAAGGCACCTTTTTCATATCAAGAGCTCTTGCCTGTTGAATAAAGGCAACAAGCTGTTTTCTTAGAATTTCAGATATGCCGGGGACTTTAAGGCGAATAATTTCATTTTCAAGATGCGCATCTGGAAAAGGTATATAGAGGTGTAAACAGCGCCTTTTAAGTGCTTCACTTAACTCCCTGGTATTATTGCTGGTAAGAAAGACAAATGGTTTATATCCGGCTTTTATGGTACCTATCTCAGGGATGGATATCTGATAATCTGATAATATTTCAAGTAGATAAGCCTCAAACTCCTGATCCGACTTATCTACCTCATCAATTAGCAGAACAGATTTATTTTTACTTAAAAGCGCTTTTAATAGAGGTCTTGGTTCTAAAAATTTTTTGGAAAAGAAAATATCATCATATTGATGAAGCTTTGCCATGGAAGCTTCAAGACCATCGGCATCTTCCAAAATATTATTTAATTTTTCCTTTAATATCTGAGTATATAATAGTTGTTTCCCATATTTCCACTCATAAATGGCTTTTGATTCATCCAGACCTTCATAGCACTGCAGCCTGAAAAAATCAGAGTCAAGATAGCTCGCTGTGATATTGGCAAGTTCTGTTTTTCCTACACCGGCAGGGCCTTCAATGAGGATTGGCTTTTCCAGATGGGAGGCCAGATAGAGGTTGGTTGCGATTTGAGGGCTGCAAATATAACCTTTTTTTTTATATTCTTGCTCAATTTCTTCAATTGATTGAAATTTAATATCATTATTTTCTTTCATTTATTACACTCTTTCTAATGCCTTTCCCAAGCTTTTTCTTTTTGATATCAGCAGTATTTCCTGCCAGTTTTATTGCATGATCAAGATCATTGGTTAAACTGCCAAGAAAACTATTTTCTGTGATTTTGGCTTCAAAAATAATATTTTTAAAAATCTGCTGGGCCTTTTTTGCAATAAAACGAAATGTCAGCAATAAGGATAAATGCTCGGAATGCAATTTATTACTATCGAGCATGGCGGCTGCTTCATAGGCCATAATTCGCAGAGTATCAATCAGTGCCCGATAATGGCCTATCTGCTTATCAAGCTCAGAGGTCAGGGCATTGCTTTTAGATGCAAGTAAAATATTCATCTGGGCGGCCAGACCCCCTGCAATGGGTCCCATTAATAATGTGTCTTCCAGTTCTCTGAAAGGTTTTATGATTTTTTCAAAAGCTGAGTTTTCAGGGCCGATTATATTGGCTTTAGAAATCATGCAGTTGCTGAGCCTTATACTGCAGTGGGGAGAGGGGCGCATAAAGTCGAGGTTAATTTCTTTTGTAATTTCAAGACCTTTTATATCTTTTGGTATAATAAAACCCGTAATACCTTTACGATTATTTTCAATATTTGTTATAGCAAATACTATAAAAAAATCAGCAATAGACCCGTTTGTCAAATAAGTCTTTTCTCCACTTAGTTCATAAACATCATTAATCAGCCTGGCAGAAGTTTTTAAATATTTTGGATGAGATCCTGTGCCTGGTTCTGAAATTGCCAGACTGGCAGTTATTTCTCCTTTGGCAAATTTTGGCAGCAGGTTGTTTCGCTGCTTGTGATTGCCGAATTTAAGAATTACAAACCTTGCAATAAATAGATGAATAAACCACGAAAGAAGCATTCCAAAATTTTGTCCGTATTTGACAAAAGCCTCGCCTGCTACAGCCATTGAAAGATAGTTGCCACCGCAGCCCTGATATTCGTCTGGAATGCCTAAACCCATCATTTTGTAATCTGCCATCTTTCGCCAAAGTTCAAAAGGAAACTCGTTTAAATAAGCAAGATCCTTTCTGGAGCCCAATTCGAGCGCGGCAAAATCAGCAGTTTGCTGCCGAAGTTCTTCTAACTTTTTATTGAGAAGTAATGCCATTTTGCCTGCCTTTGTTAAGGGGTTTGATTTATCTTGAGCCTTGAAGTCAGGATGAGAATGTC
>JASFBJ010000165.1 GCA_030149585.1 Desulfobacterales bacterium
TCAGACGAAATAAGGGAAGCTGGAAATCATAAAGAGCAGTGGTATCGAAAGATGAAAGATAAGGGACTTTGCGTTAAATTGGCCCTTAATGATGAGGGAAAACCAGTTGGCATGATTCAATATATCCCAATCGAATATTCCTTTGTTGAAGGCAACGAATTATATTTTATCCTGTGTATTTGGGTTCATGGATATAAAAACAAGGGGGTTGGAAATTATCAAAAACAGGGAATAGGCAAAGCGTTAATAACGGCAGCGGAAGAGGATGTAAAAAAGAGAAATGCGAAAGGGTTGGTTGCATGGGGAGTGCCCCTGCAAGATACGCCGAGCTTTCCTCGGCGCGATAATGTCCTGTTTCTCCTGCCGGCCTTGGCTAAATATGCCAACTGAGAGCGTAGCAAGAACTTGGAATAATATTCGAAGATCGCATGTGTGAGCAAGTCAGCGTGTAACCTATTGTTATGCTATTATATTTAGTGGATGAATGTAATAAGGTTGACAAAACTTTTTTTAATATTTACAATACCTCCATGTAATATTGACAAAGGAGGCGGTTATGGTTGGTGTTCGAGATCGTGGAGAGGCAATTCGACAGTATATTATAAATAATGTTGAAAATCATCCAAATGACATAGTTGCTCTTGTAGCTGATGAATTTGATATATCGCGGCAAGCAGTTAACGTCCACATAAAAAGGTTGGTTGAACAAAAATCTATTATAGCAGAAGGAAATACTCGTAATAGGAAATATCATCTTCACCCACTGGTTAAAGACACAAAAAGTTTTGAATTATCTGGTCTTGAGGAAGACCGTGTGTGGCGAGATTTTATTGCGCCAAATTTGGGAGCATTGCCTGATAACATAATAGATATTTGGCATTATGGTTTTACTGAAATGTTAAACAATGCCATTGATCACTCACAAGGTCAGCATGCGACAATAACAATTGTAAAAAATCCTGTATATACGGAAATTATTATAACCGATAATGGGCTAGGTATTTTCTCAAGGATATGTAAGATACTAAAACTAAATGATGAACGACAAGCTGTTTTGGAACTGGCTAAGGGGAAATTGACAACAGACCCCGATAACCACACAGGTGAGGGTATATTTTTTTCATCAAGAATGTTTGATGAATATGCAATTCTATCTGGTGAAGTTTATTTTTCGCATGAATACAATAAACCCGAAGACTGGATAATGGAACGGAATACACCTAATAGTGGCACGACTGTTTTTATGAAAACATCTAATAACTCAGAGAGAAAGATTAAGGCGGTATTTGATGAGTTTGCGTGTGGTGAAGATTATGGGTTTGATAAAACGGTTGTTCCTGTATCTTTGGCTCGTTATGGACATGAACGACTTGTTTCTCGCTCCCAGGCTAAGCGACTATTAGCTCGAATAGATAGGTTTAAAATTGTTATTTTTGATTTTGAAGGAATAGACCAAATTGGCCAGGCATTTGCCGATGAAGTATTTCGTGTATTTCAAAATCGGCACCCAGATATCCAGCTTCACTTTATTAAGACACAGCCTAATGTTGAAAATATGATTGTTAGAGCACTGAGTCGTCAAGTGGATAAAAAAGCATAATGGTTAAGCTGAGCTGCCGGGGGCTTAAAGTGGACAAGCTATGCATGGTTAAAATTGATGTTAAAGCCGATACTTTCTGGAGCCGCTCAGTAGCCCCCGATTTACTCCCCCTGTCTATTCCGGCGGTTTGTTCGGTCTTGGTTTGTCTATAAGATAGCCCGAAACGTAACGGTGAAGAACACTATACATAAGTGTTTGATAAGGAATTCCATTCTCTACAGCAAGAGCCTGGATCTCTTCCAAAACTTTAGAAGATGTTCTGATATTAACCCTTTTATCCTTTTTCAAAGTGTTACGTGCGTACTGCTGGTGTTTTATTATTTCTTCTTTGACATTTTGCACTGACTTCCACTCACCTTGTTCAAAGGATTTCAAAATTTCTTGTTCATTTTTATCGAGTTTGATTTTACGCATTCTTACCTCCTAAATAATCACGAGTAGCTTTGCGACTTGGAATTATTGTTTTTAAAAATTTGTCATTTTCATCTTCGACAAATGGAACAAGATAGGCATAATTATTAATTTCAACACTCTTTGGATTGGAAACCGAACGTCTCGGATAACCTGATGAAAAAGATGGATAATGCAGCATAGCGTTTAAATCCAAGCACACCGTGATCACAACAACGGTCTAATCCATGGTTTTCTAAAGCATTAATTATGTAGCCGGAAATTGTAATTTCGCAATGAAAAATTTGATTGCAGTAGCATGAAATCCGTGCTATCATAAATGCATGATTCAATCATTCAGGAACAAAGGAATAGAAGATATTTCAACGGCAAGAACACCAAAAATGCCCGAAAGGCCTGTCCTCAGTATGTAGGTGCCCCAGAAATAAATCCACATCTTGCTTGTCTGTTGGTTCGTCTACTGTGTTACATCCACCGGCATGTATCTCGATATACGCCGGTGGATGTGCCTTGTAGACAAATCAACATACGGCGCAATTTTGTGGATTTATTTCTTTCCGTGACCCTTATGGAAGATCGTTTCAAAAAAACTGGATCAACATGCATCAGTCCAGTTATGAAAAGGATTTGGCCGAATAATTAATTTTGAACCTTTTTTTAAAATAAACTGTATATTATGAGATATTATCCTGTAAACCTTGATATTCAAAATCAAAACTGCCTGGTGGTAGGCGGCGGGAGCGTGGGAACCCGTAAAGTTTCTACCCTGCTGGCCTGCGGAGCGCGGGTTAGTGTGATTACATTGCAGGTCTCACCAATATTGAAAGACCTTTTCAATAAACAAATCATTCAGTTAAAGCAGCGTCCATATGAATCTGCTGATCTTGGCGGAGTGTTTCTGGTTATCGGGGCTACTAATAATAAAGCATTAAACTATTCCATTTATAATGACGCTATAAAATTAAATATGCTTTGCAATATCGCTGATCAGCCGGAATTTTGCAATTTTATTTTACCGGCCATTGTCAATCGGGGAGACCTGATCCTGGCAATTTCCACGTCCGGTAAAAGTCCGGCTTTTGCCAAAAAACTGAGAAAGGATCTTGAAAAACAATTTGGACCGGAATATACGGAGTTTCTCAGTTTAATGGGAAAAATTCGTAAAAAGCTTTTGGCCCAAGAGCATGAGCCAGAGGCCCATAAAACACTATTTGAACAATTGATTGCCAAGGGGCTTTTGCAAATGATCAAGGAAAATAGAAAAATTGAAATTGATCTGCTCCTGATTGATACTTTTGGCCCTGGGTTTGAAATTAAAGATTTAAATAAGGAGATCTCCGAGTAATTTAGAAAACACTCGAAAGCCAGACGACGGGAGCATACCTGATGGAACCAGTTCTTATTTTTACTATAATTTTATATCTTCTTAGCTCGGTGGTCCATGCAGGCTATTTTTTTTCTCGCAAGACTGAAATATATTATATAGGACTTGCTCTATTAATAGCTGGATTTTTATGCCATCTGGTAATCACAGGCTATCTTTTTATAACTACCCTTAAATTTCCGGTTCATAATCTCTTCCAAACTCTCTCTTTTACAGGACTTGCCATTGTAGGTGTTTTTTTTCTTTTTAATTATAAATTCAAATTAAAAATCCTTGGCCTTTACACAGCTTCACTGGCCTCACTGCTTATGCTGATTGCTTATCAATTTCCTGCCGGGCATATGCCGACCCAGAATATTTCAAATAATTTTTTGCTGACAAGCCATATTATCATGGTTTTTCTTGGTAATGCAGCTTTTGCTCTGGCCTGTGGTATTGGAATTTCATATCTGCTTCAGGAAAATGCTATTAAAACCAAGAATCATGGTTTTTTTTTTAAACGTCTGCCGTCTTTGAACCTGCTTGATACAGCCGGGCAAGCCTGCGTTATGGCCGGTTTTACCCTGTTGACTATTGGTTTGATAACCGGAAGTGTGTATGCGAAACTGGTATGGGGCCGATTTTGGAGCTGGGATCCAAAAGAGGTCTGGTCAGCCCTTGCATGGTTATTTTATGCATTCCTTTTACATGAACGTTTTACAGTGGGATGGCAAGGCCGAAAGGCTGCAATCATGTCGATTATCGGTTTTATTTTTTTATTATTTACTTTTTTTGGAGTTAATTTTTTACTTAAAGGGCATCATGGCCAGTTTACCCAGTGGTAAGGGATATTTTTTAAAAGAATGTTAGAAATAATGCTATTGGGAATAAACCACAAAACAGCGGCTGTAGCGCTTAGAGAGTGCGTGGCTTTTACAGATGATGAGACCCAGGCTACATTAAAAAAACTGTCCGATACTCAATCCATTAATGAGCTGATAATCATTTCTACCTGTAACCGTCTGGAATTTTTATTTACAACCGATAATTCGGATTTGGCCCTTGATATTATTAAAAATCATATTGCGATTTTAAAACAGCCGCCCGAAACTGAATTTGAAAAATCTCTTTATATTCATAAGACTAATGAGGCTGTTCGCCATATTTTCCGAGTGGCTTCAAGTCTGGATTCCATGATGGTCGGCGAACCTCAGATTTTGGGTCAGATTAAAAAGGCCTATCATATTGCTACCAATAATAATAGTTCAGGAGTTATTTTAAACCGATTATTGCACAGAACCTTTTTTGTGGCCAAAAGGGTTCGCACTGAAACCGGTATTGGAGACAGTGCCGTATCAATAAGCTATGCCGCCATTGAACTGGGCCGCAAAATTTTCGGCACATTGGAAGATAAAAAAGTTCTTTTGATCGGTGCCGGTGAAATGGCGGAGCTGGCTGTCGAGCATCTTATCCGGAATCGGGTCAGTAATATTTTTGTGGCTAACCGAACTTTTGAGAGGGGAGCTCAGCTGGCCAAAAAATATAAGGGACTGGCAATTCGCTTTGAAGAAATTTCCAGTTATTTAAAGACCGCGGATATTGTTATCAGCTCTACTGGATCACCAGGCTATGTGGTTAATAAAAAACAGGTAAAATCACTTATGCGCAAAAGACGTAACAGGCCTTTATTTTTTATTGATATTGCTGTTCCAAGAGACATTGATCCAGCCATAAACCATCTTGCCAACACTTATGTATATGATATTGATGACCTCACTGGAGTGATTGATGAAAATCTTAAAGACCGGACAAAAAAGGCGGTTAAAGGGGAAAGAATTATTGATGAAGCGGTTATTCGCTTTCACCAATGGCATGAAAGTTTGAAAGTAGTTCCAACTATTATAGCATTAAGAAAAAAAATGGATGAAATAGCTGAGGCTGAATTAAAAAAAACGCTTCACTCCCTTGGCCACCTGTCAAAAGATGATGCCAGGGCTATACAAAGAATGACCCAGGCATTGCTTAGCAAGATTATGCATGATCCCACCAGGTATTTAAAAAGTGAGGGCTGTTTTGGCGATAAATCACTTTATCTTGATATAACCCGCAAATTATTTAACCTAGATTCCTAAAAATGATTCCTAAAAATTTTGATTTATAGAAAACAGGAGGAAACTTTTTTGAAAAATATAATCTTTCTTTTTCCCGGCCAGGGTTCACAGATTGTCGGCATGGGACAGGATTTGCACCAGGAGTTTGAGATTGCAAGAGAAATTTTTGACATGGCTGATGAACTTGCCAGGCTAAATATCACCAGGCTTTGCTTTAAAGGCCCTTTAGATGAATTAACAAAGACCATAAACCTGCAACCCGCAGTTACAGCGGTAAATCTTGCCTGCCTGGCAATTCTGGAAAAAGAGGGCATTAACGCCAGGATCTCAGCAGGGCACAGTCTGGGCGAATACACAGCCCTTTATTCCGCTAAAGTACTTTCCAAACCAGATACCTTGAGAGCGGTCTTTAAAAGGGGCCAGTTGATGGATAGGGAGGCAAATCGTTATAAAGGCGCCATGGCTGCTATAATAGGAATACCGATTAAGACTGTAGAAAAATGCGTTTTCCAGGCCCATGAGACAGGGACAGTCACAGTAGCCAATTATAACGCCGAAAAGCAGATTGTGATCGCTGGAACTCCGGAAGCTGTAGAGCAGGCAGGACAATTTGCAGCAGAAATGGGGGGCAGAGCTATTTCATTAAAGGTTAGCGGGGCCTGGCATAGTGATCTTATCAGGGGCGCCTTTGAAGAATTTGAATCTTTCCTTCAGGAAATAGAATTTAATCCACCACAGGGCCGTGTTTATCAAAATATAACAGCCGATTACACAAAAGATCCATCTGAAATTAAAGATTTAATGGCCAGACAGCTATGCAGCCCTGTACGCTGGTATGAGACCATCCAGACTATTCTTGCACAAGAAGAACCTGAAATATTTGTAGAAGTTGGTCCTGGCCGGGTGTTGACAGGTCTTTTAAAAAAAATATTACCCAAAAAACATCCGGCGCAGGTATTTAATATTAATAATCTTAAATCTCTGGAAAAATTTTTAAATGCAATGGCTTAGCAACAAGGTCTGTGGTATTACATCCAGAGCGCTTTGAATATGGTCGCCGAAAATATCGATGATTAGAGGATGCCCCCCACTCCTTCCAATTCCAGGGTCACTGAGATACTCCTGGCTTCAAAGGCTGATTTGCAGGAATCTTTTGGCCCTGCAAGATCCTCTTCAAAATGCATCCCTGCCACAAGCATTAGAGGGGCCAGGCGAACGCTATTGAACCAGGCTGGAAATACTGCTGCACAAAAAATAAAGAAGAACAAAACTTTGCTTATGAATATAATATATGAAGTTTTAAAAAAATGGCTGGTTTCCATTAAAGAAGATGAACTGCCGCCTGTTTATCTGGTGGGCGGTGCGGTGCGTGATTATCTGCTGGGCCGGAGCATAAACGATATAGATCTTATGTGCCGGAATGCGAAACAAACAGCACTCAAGTTGGCTTCACACAGAGATGCCGCTGTTATAAGCTTTGAAAAAAAGGCTGATGAACCTTGTTACCGTGTTGTTGACCGTGGGGATAAAAATAATTTTCTTGATATTTCACCTGTTCGCGGCAGTTCAATCGCAGATGATTTAGCCCGTCGTGATTTTACAATCAATGCCATGGCCATGAGGATTGATTCAACTGGTAAACCAGGTGCTGTTATTGATCCTTTAAACGGCCGGGACGACCTTAAAAAAAATTTGATCAGGCTGACCAGCGTAGAAGCCATTAACTCCGATCCATTGAGAATTTTAAGGGCCATCCGTTTTGCCGCAGTGTTTGGATTTACGATTGAGGAAAATACACTGGCGGTGATGAAAAATAATGTTGCCTTGCTCGCTGATGTTGCAGCAGAACGAATTATGGCCGAACTGTTTAAGATCCTAAATACTGACAACAGCAGCAAGTTTATACGCCTCATGGATGGTCTCGGCATTTTGGAAATAATCATTCCTGAAATAAAACCGATGAAAGGCTGCCGTCAGAACGAATACCATCATCTTGATGTATGGGAACACAGTCTTGCCGCGCTTGAAAACATCGAAAAAATTATAGTGCGTTTAAAAGATAATTTTGCACAAACAACAAAGCAGGTGGCCGGCAACCTGGAAAAAGGAAACCGTCTTCCTTTGATGAAAGTGGGGGCTCTTTTGCACGATATAGGTAAGCCTTGCGCCAGGCAGATAGTTCCAGGCAGCGGCAAAATTATTTTTCACGGCCACGACCAGACCGGCAGTGAAATAATCGTTGAAATTACCCGGCGTTTAAAAATGTCAAAACAGGACAGGGAATATCTTCAGATTCTGGTAGGCGAGCATATGCATATTTTAAATTTTTGCCATTCTGATGTTAGATCAAATGTTAGATCAAAAACCTGTCTTAAGTGGTTCCGTAAGTTAAAAGATGATATTATTCCTCTGCTTATCATGGAAATGGCCGATATCATGAGTACCTGCGGCCCTCTGTCCGGAAAAACAAAAAGAGATGAATTGATACAGAGGTTAAAAAAAATGGTTTGCGATTATTATAAAGAAATAAAAATAATCATTGAAAGAAAAGACCTGATCAGCGGCAGGGATCTGATAGAGCTTGGTATGAAACCGGGCCCGGCCATGGGACGGGTTTTAAATTATATAAGGGATGCCAGAGACAAAGGATTAATCAAAACCCGTAGCGAAGC
>JASFBJ010000019.1 GCA_030149585.1 Desulfobacterales bacterium
AACTAAAAAAAAAGAAAAAGAAGCTATAGTCACTATGAAAAAAAAAGACTCATATATGTACACAACCATTGAAAAAGTAAAAGAGATCTCCTTCTGGATTTCTTCAGTGCAGGATATGGACCAGTATTTAGAATTAATTATTGAATCTGCAGCGAAAATGATAAATGCCAGGGCTGGATCACTCCTCCTTGTCAATCAAAAAACAAACCTGCTCTATTTTAAAGTTGCCACCGGCGATAAAAAAAATGAGATAAAAGACTATAAAGTTAAAATTGGTCAGGGAATCGCAGGCCATGTTGCCCAAACCGGAAAGTCATTATTAATTCCAGATGTGAAAAAGGATAAACGCTGGTATAAAGTAATCAGCGAATCAATTGGATTTGAAACCAGATCTATTGCCTGTGTACCTCTGGAAGTTCAGCAAAAAATAATAGGTGTTGTTCAAATCATCGATAAAAATGACGGCGGCCCCATTGAAGTAGAAGATATGAAGCTTTTGGGTGAATTTGCAAAGCTTGCTGCTCTGGCTCTTGGCAGGGCTACTAAATTTAAACAGGTAACAAATGAAAACAGGGCGTTAAAAGAAGAACTCGGCATTAAGCATCAGATGATCGGTAAAAGCACCAAGCTGGATAAGGTTATTTCTGATGGCTATAAAGTAGCGAATTCCAAGGCCAGCACTCTGATTCTGGGTGAAAGCGGAACCGGTAAAGAACTTTTGGCCCGTTTGATCCACAACGCGGGTCCTCGTAAAAATAAACCCATGATTGCTCTAAATTGTGCGGCCCTGCCCGAATCTTTGCTTGAAGATGAACTATTCGGCCATGAAAAAGGATCTTTTACAGGGGCAATTAGTCGCAAAATCGGCAAGTTTGAGCTGGCTGATGATGGCACAATTTTTCTGGATGAAATCGGTGAAATGAATCCTGGAATGCAGGCCAAACTCCTGCGTGTTTTACAAGAAGGAATATTTTACAGGGTCGGCGGCAACGATCCTATTCAGGTTGACGTGCGAATCATTGCGGCAACCAATAAAAATTTAGCTGAGGAGGTCGAAGAAAAACGCTTTCGGGAAGATCTATATTACCGCCTTAATGTAGTTCAGATGGATATGCCTCCTTTGCGCGAAAGAAGAGACGACATCCCGCTTCTTGCTGAACATTTCCTGGATTTTTTTAAAAAAGAAACAGGCATGGTCAATTTGACAATATCTCAAAAAGCTATGGATAAAATGTTTAGTTATAGCTGGCCAGGCAATATCAGAGAATTGCGCAATGCAATAGAAAGATCAGTGGTTATGGGAAACGGCAATGAGATTTTACCTGAAGATTTGCCCATCTCTACGGCAAAGCCGAGCATGCCCTGTTTTCAGGTGGGATTAACATTGGAGGATGCTATTAACACTTTTAAAAAGGAATTTATTATTTTAAATCTGCAAAATACACAGGGCAATCGCAGCAAAGCTGCAAAAATAATGAGTATTCAAAGGACTTATCTTTCCCGTTTAATCTCAAAATATGATCTACGGGAAATTTGAAGCAGTCGGGAAATTTGAAGCAGTATTGAAAAATGTCTCACTAATATCGGCACAATTTTTGCATTATAATTTTATATAAATATAATATTATAATGCAAGGTGAACCAATGATTTTAAATAAAATAACAAAAAACGAACAAAAATTTAAGCAACCACTACTCCCTCAAAGAGACAAATATTATGGTGTTGAATTCTCTATTACAAATGATAACATATTATATCAATTTAAAATATGGAATTCAGAATCAAAACCAATGTTCTTTCTGATTAAAGAAAATTCTAATATCTTTGGTCATATAAAACCCGGCAACGTGCTGAATATGAGATATTATAGTGTCGACCCAACTTTACCAACAGAGTGCTGGAATACACAAATAGAGCAGATCTCAAATGAAAAAAATGGCCGTTTTAAAGGACATCATCTGGTAGAACTAATGATTTTGGATAGTATTATCCAGGATAAAGCAGCTTAAAATAAATTTATGACTAAAAATATTACTCTTCTATGTATTGATGATTATGGACGTCCACTCAAACAGGCATCTTTCTCCAAAAAGGCGCTGTGGGCTTTAAGCCTTTTTTTTATGGCAGGACTTATTTTTTTTGGGTATTTTGTCTTCGACTATTTTCAAAAAAGCAGATCAAGCTTTAAAGCGGAAAAACTAAATACCCTGCTTGAATCTCAATCAGCGCTAATAGCTGATCAGCGTAAACAGCTTCAGGCTTTTGGTAATAAAATCAATGAGCTGAAAAATAATATAATAGCTCTTAATGAATTTGAAAATAAGATTAGAATTATCGCAAATCTGGAAAAAAAGGGAAAAGTTGTCGGGCTTTTTGGTATTGGAGGCTCGTTACCCGAAGATATTGATACTGCAATTCCCCTGAAAAAAGATCATAAACGTCTTTTAAAAGAGATGCATCAACAGATTGAACTGGTTAATGAGGCTTCAACTATTCAGCATGAAGGCTTTAAATCACTGCTTATAAAACTTAAAGATAAACGGAACCTGTTAGCCTCAACCCCCTCAATCTGGCCGACAAAGGGATGGATTTCATCCACTTTTTCTTATCGAACCTCTCCTTTTACCGGACGTCGTGAATTTCACAAGGGCCTGGATATTGCCAACAAGATGGGAAGCCCTATTATCGCACCAGCCAACGGGGTAGTGACATATGCCAAAAAAAAACGAATTATCGGCAATATGCTGATCATTAACCATGGTTATGGAATTACAACTAAATATGGTCATATCAGTAAATTTTTGAAAAATTCCGGTGATAAAGTTAAACGTGGTGAAAAAATTGCTTTAATCGGCAATACCGGCCGCAGCACCGGACCCCATTTGCATTATGAGGTGCATATCAAAGGGGTTCCGGTAGATCCTCAAAATTATATATTAAATTAATCTTATTTTTCTTAAATCCTCCATTGTCTCTTATGCAGCTATATCCTCCATTGCCTCTTTGGCAGCTATAATGCTTTGCTCAATTGCAGTTTTATCATGAGCGCTTGAAACAAAAAGCGCCTCAAACTGAGAAGGTGCAATATAAACGCCTCTTTTGAGCATCCCTCGATAATACTGTGCAAATATTGCCTGGTCAGACATTTTAGCATCAGCAAAATTGCAAACCTTTTGATCAGTAAAAAATAATCCCATCATAGAGCCGGCCCTATTGATAACAGCGTTAACAGAAGATTCCACGGCAGCCAGCCTAAGACCAGTTGCCAGTTCATCCGCAGTCTTATCAAGCTTTTCGTAAAAACCCTCCTCTTTTAATTTTGTCAGGGTGGCAATTCCAGCAGCCATGGCCAATGGATTCCCGGAAAGAGTTCCTGCCTGATAAACCGGACCAGCAGGAGCAATCTGCTCCATAATCTTTCTTTGCCCACCATAGGCGCCTACCGGCAATCCACCACCAATTATTTTACCAAAACAGGTTAAATCAGGTCTAACTCCGAATAAATCCTGAGCCCCCCCATAGGCTACACGAAAACCCGTCATTACTTCATCAAAAATTAAAACAGTGCCACTTTTTTCACTTAATTCTCTTAAAGTTTTGAGAAAACCGTCTTTGGGCAAAACCAGTCCCATATTTCCAGCCACTGGTTCAACTATGATACATGCCACCTTATCACCCTTTTCAGCCATCAGTTTTGAGATATAATCCAGATCATTATAAGGTAAGGATATTGTATGAGCCACAAAAGAAGACGGCACCCCAGGGCTGCCCGGAATTCCCAAAGTCGCAATTCCTGAACCAGCCTCCACCAAAAGCGAGTCAGCATGGCCATGATAACAACCATCAAATTTAATAATAATATCGCGATTTGTATAACCTCTGGCCAATCTGACAGCGCTCATTGCTGCTTCCGTGCCTGAATTTACCATCCGGATCATTTCAATTGAAGGAACCGCGTCAATAACCATTTCAGCCAGTTCAATTTCCAGTTCGGTTGGAGCTCCAAAACTGGTTCCCCTTTTAACAGCCTTATTGATAGCTTCCATAACAAATGGATGGCAATGTCCAAGAATAAGAGGGCCCCAGGATCCAATATAATCAATAAACCGGTTACCATCGACATCTATAAGTCGACAGCCTTCACCTCGTTCAATAAAAACCGGCTTTGTTCCAACCGACCGGCAAGCCCGCACAGGACTATTGACGCCCCCTGGAATTATTTTTTGTGCATGTTCTAAAAGTGTTTGTGATTTCTCTGTATTCATCTTTTTTCCTTTCCGCTGTAGAAACTGCCGGTAAATAATTTGACTTTTTTTTGATTCAGGATAGAATTAGCAAACTGATATTTATGAGTCAAGGATGAGATTGAAAAAATGGCTGCAAAACAACAAAAAAATAAAATTATAAAACTGGCTAAATTTTTTAACTATATTTTAGGCACAAGCCCATATGAATTTGGTTTAGTGCCTGATAAAAATGGTTTTGTTAAAATAAAAGAGTTTTTAAAAGCAGTCAATGAAGAGAATGGTTATGGATTTGTACGGCAATTGCAAATTAATGAAATTATTATTTCCTCTTATTCTACAAAAATTGAAATCTCGGATAATCTTATTAGAGCCACTGAAAGAGAAAAGCCCCTTTATTCAATAACTAACAGCGATATGCCCAAATTACTTTTTTCCTGTGTTCGAAACAAAGCATATCCTGTAGTAATTGAAAAAGGAATTCGCCCCATGGGACGCAAACATGTAATTTTGTCTTCTGATCGACAAATGGCTCTTAGAATGGGAAGACGATTTGATCAATCGCCTGTTTTATTATGTATTAATATGCAGCAGGCCAAAGCAAAGGGAGTAATTTTTCATCATGCCGGCGGCTCACTGTATTTTGCTGAATTCATTCCTCAAAATACTTTTTCCGGCCCTCCCCTGCCCAAAGATAAAAATCCTTTAAAAAAACCTGCTTCGCAAAAAATTACTCCAGTTTATGAGCCTTCAGGCACTTTTGAGATTGATTTAACAGAGATTGAAAAAGCACCTGTCAAAATAAAAAGAAGCGCTAAAAAAAAGAAAATTGCATGGAAAATCCAAAGAAAACAAAAGGCAAGGGGACGCCCATAAGACACCGACAAATTCCGGCTTTACTGAAAAGATGCCTGAAATCAGGCACAAAAATAAATTCTATAAAAATTACACTGATAATAGCCTGATTTTAGCTATTATCAGTGTAACAGCTAAAATTATTTATCTGTATAAAAATCTTTATACTGCTCTCGAATTGTTTTTTTGGAAAATTTACCAACACTTGTTTTGGGTATTTCATCTACAAAAATAATCTGATCCGGCAACTGCCATTTGGCAAAGTTAGGACTGATAAAATCAAGCAGTTCCTGCTTTGTTGTTTTTCCTTTGAAATTTTCTCTTAAAATTACCAGAGCAAGTGGTCTTTCCTCCCACTTTGGATGGGGCAAACCAGCTACAGAGGCTTCCAGAACACCTTCATGGGCCATAAGAGAATTTTCAAGGTCAATAGAGGATATCCATTCGCCGCCGCTTTTAATCAGGTCTTTGAATCTATCACTGATCTTGACATATCCGTTTTTATCAATGGTTGCCGCATCCCCGCTTCTCCAGTAGCCATCTGTAAAAGATTCTGCGGTTCTGGGATCATTATAATAAGAGCTTGTAATCCAGGGCCCTTTAATAAGCAGTTCTCCCACAGTCTCGCCGTCATGAGGCGCTTCCTCGCCATCAACGTTAACAATTTTCATTTCAATTCCTGTAACCGGCAGACCCTGTTTCTTGCGAAGCTCCCATTTCTCATTTTCAGATAGATCACTTAATTGAGCTTTGAGCAGGTTAATAGTTACCAGCGGAGTTGTTTCCGTTGCGCCATAGGCATGGATAACATTACCACCCAGTTCATCATATCCTTTCATCATTGCAAGTGGCGGTTCTGTTGCACCTGAAAGCATTCTTAAATTTGCGAAATCAGGTTTTTCAGGCATGGAACGGATTTGTTCTAACATGGGCATATAAATAGCAGGCGCTCCGTTATTTACTGTTACTTTCTCTGATATCATCAGATCAACCAGGCTGTTAGTTGCCTCGGCAGTATACATGCCGGAAAAAACAAGCTTGGCACCAACCAAAGGCGCACACAGGAACACCCCCCAGCCCTGAGCATGAAACATGGGAACTGTCTGCATAATCACGTCATCCAGCCCCATTTTAGTCATATTGGCAATCATTAGAGTATGCAGATACATGGCCCGGTGGGATACAAAGACACCCTTTGGTTTACCTGTTGTGCCGGATGTGTAGCAGGCAGCAAAAGCGGAAGTTTCATCAATCATTGGAAAGCTGTATTCAGCACTCTCTGGTGCCAGAATATCTTCGTAGCTGTTTACCGGACTAAGACCGGTTTTTACGTCTTCAATTTTTTTATCCGTTATTACAACATAGCCTTGCACGGTATTCAAATCCCCGGCAATAGGTTCGATTATTGGAAGCAAAGTGTCTGCAACAAAAATCAGTTTTGCTTCTGCGTGATTAATAACATAAGCCCTGTCCACTCCGGCAATTCGAGGATTCAGCTCCAGAGCAACTGCCCCGATGCCTGAAATAGCGTAATAAAGCTCAAAAAAACGATGGGTATTCCAGTCCGCTATTCCAACCCTGTCACCTGGTTTGATTCCCAGCTTGATTAGAGCATTGGCAAGTTTTTTTGTCCTTTGATAGGCTTCATAATAGTTATAACGAAAAAGGCTTCCATCAATATTTCTTGAAACAACCTCCACCTCCGGATATGTGGTTGCCGCGCTTTTTAAAAAAGTGATAATATTCAGCTGGTAATCATTACCTGAAGTTGAGGGAAATCCTTTGATAATTTCAGTGCTCATAAAAATTCTCCTTTTGTTGCTGGTTTAAGTTTATTATGCCTCTATTATAGTATCCGACTTTGGGATACGGCCTGCCCTTTTTTTATTCAATAATTTTTTGATAATTTTTTCTGATCCATTTTTTATTGATTTTTCCAACACCTGTTTTTGCAATGGAATCAACCACTACAATCTTACATTGAGCCAGATATTCAATATTGCCTTCATTACTGATGGTTTTCATAAGAAAATCATAAATCTCATTATTAGTTATATCTGGAATAAACTTATCTTTAACAAGTACTAAAGCCAGCGGTATTTCACCCCATTTTTTATCAGGTATACCAACAACCACGGCTTCATTAACAGCTATATGCTTATTAAGGATCTCTTCAAGCTGGAAAGATGAGATAATTTCACCTCCGATTTTTATAACATCTTTGATACGATCGGTAATTTGCAGATACCCGTTATTATCAATAAAGCCAATATCCCCTGTATGAAGCCAGCCACCTTCCCATAATTTTTCACTTTTTTCTTTATCTTTTAAATACCCCTGGGTCAGCCAGGGCCCCCTGGCTATAATTTCTCCCGAGCTTTTGCCGTCCCTTGAAACCGGCTTGCCGGATTTATCCACTATATCAAGTAAAATATTTGGTACAGGAAGTCCGGTTCGACAACGAATTTTTATCTGATCTTCGAGATCCCATGCGAGCATATGAGGTTTTAACCGGGTTATTGTCAATAAGGGACAGGTCTCAGACAGCCCGTATCCTGTAAAAAGATTAATACCAAGTTCAAGAGCTGTTCGACAAAGGCTTTTTGAAAGTGGTGAGCCGCCGATAATTACCTTCCAGCCGGATAAATCAATTTTTTTAGCTGCCGGGCTGTTAACAATCATATGCATAATAGTTGGAACACAGTGAGAAAAGGTAACTCCTTCTCCGATTATCAGTTTCAGCAGAATTTCAGGTTCATATCTCCCGGGATATACCTGTTTGGCACCCAATAATGTCATAAGAAATGGAACACCCCAGGCATGAACGTGAAACATGGGGGTCAAGGGCATATATACATCTTCGGAATTAATATTTGCCTGTGATTTATATGCGCAAAGAGCCGCCATAATGCCATATGTATGCAAAAGTATCTGCCTGTGTGTGAAAAATACTCCTTTTGGCCTGCCCGTTGTTCCTGTTGTGTAAAAAATAGTGGCTACTGTATTTTCATTAAAATCAGGAAAATAATAATCACTGCTGCTCTTTGCAAGAAGTTCTTCATATTCACCGCATATGTCAAAAGTGGTATCCGGAGCTCTCTTTTCATCGCTAAGCAGTACTATTTTTTTTACTGTTTTCAGATTTTCCCTGATTGATTCCAAAAGAGAAATGAAATCCACGTTAACCAGAATTACAACATCTTCAGCATGGCAGAGTGTGTAGCTCAGTTGTTCAAGGGAGAGACGCACATTAATGGTGTGCAGCACAGCACCCATCATGGGGATGGCAAAAAAAGCCTCAAGGTAGCGATGACTGTCCCAGTCCATTACCGCCACAGTATCTCCTTGTTTTACGCCAAGCCGCTCCAGGACACCGGCTAATTTTGCAACCCGCTTAATAAAGGTTGCGTAACTATAACGCACCTTATCCCGATAAATGATTTCCTGCTCAGAAGAATAGATTGATGGCGTTGTCAGTATGTTTTTTATAAGAAGCGGAGAGTTACAGGCTTCCTTGGCAGGTTGCATTCCTTTGATATTCATTTTTCAATACTCTTTTGTCAAAGCCACATATTAAAACAGCCTTATACCGACAGCCAAAGATATAAAATATTTACTTTGGGCTGTATTTTTTCTTTTAAAATTTATACTGGATGACCGGAAAATCGTCAATCCGTACTAAAGCTATTTTTGTGTATAATAAAGAAGTAAATTTGATGTAGGTTGATCACCTACCTGTTTTGGCGCGGTGTCTTGAAAATTTCGGTTTCTACCCAAAGGACAGCGTATTTCACTAATTCAGCGCCATGCTTTAAAGATAATTTCTCTTTAATTCTTTCCCTGTATGTCCCAATGGTTTTAACACTTATATTTAATTGATCTGCTATTTCACCTGAGGAAAGGCCTTTGCCGATAAGTTGAAATACTTCCATTTCACGATCCGTTAATCTATCTATCAATGGTTTTTGAAAGGACTCCGGCTGGGTTTGAAATTTATTGAGAATACCGGCCATTATATTTTGACTTACATAAATATTACCGG
The DNA here is from genome assembly GCA_030149585.1 of Desulfobacterales bacterium. Classification (GTDB taxonomy): domain Bacteria; phylum Desulfobacterota; class Desulfobacteria; order Desulfobacterales; family JASFBJ01; genus JASFBJ01. The sequence continues at coordinate 9,143 of JASFBJ010000019.1, forward strand.
CAAGAATCTGGTGGATTGCATTTACAACAGATTCAGAAGCTTCCTGCTTCATAACATAGCCTCTTGCTCCTGCCAGCAGGCAGCGCTCAGCGTGAATTGATTCATCGTGCATTGAAAGAACAAGAGTCGGTATTTTTTTATTTAATCTTTTGATCTCCTTTATAATTTCAATGCCGTTACTGCTTTTGAGTGAAAGGTCGACTATCACTAGATCGGGTTCAAGCTTATCAATAGCTTTAAAAGCGCTGGAAACATTATCAGCATTCCCGCAGATAAAAAGATCATTTTCCTGATTGATCAGTTCAGTCATTCCCATACGAAAGATGGGATGATCTTCTATAATTAAAATTTTATTTCTGGCTCTCATACTTCTTTCTTGTTATTTTTCCAGGGCAAATTTAAAAGCACACTGACTCCACTGTCCCTATTATTTTTGATCTCTAAATCAGCACCTATACATCCGGCGCGATATTTCATAATTTGGAGTCCCATTCCATTTTGATTCATTTTTTCAGGTAATCCAATGCCGTCATCCCTGATTTCCAGTGTTAAAATATCACTGTATTGCAACAGTGAAATAGATATATTTTGGGAATTTCCATGTTTAACGGCATTATGAATCGCTTCATGGGCAATATAGTAAATATGGGTTGCTTTTGTCTTATTAACAAAATCAATAGTTGAATTGCAAATCAAACAACACTCAATCCCATATATCTCTTTAACATTTTCAGCAAGTGAAATAAGCGAGGTTTCAAAGCCGGAATCAACCGGTTCCACCGGTTGCAGCCCCATTAAAAGCCTTCTTGTTTTTTGAATAGCCTCTTTAATCAGCACTCCGATTTTGTCGGATAGATCTGCATTATTTAATGCTGAATTTTCAAGTTGATTTTTCAGCACCTTGATTAAAGCCTCGATTCCGATGAGATGGGGACATAAATCATCATGAAGATCCCGTCCTATTTTTTCTCTTTCTCTCTCGCTGATATTTAAAATTTCTCTTTCCAGTCGCTTAGTTTTAGTAAGATCCTCAACAGTCGCAATCAAACAATTTTCATCCCAAAGTTCAATCACTTCAGCGGAAATGATACCAATACGCAACTTGCCTGATTTTGTATAAAATTCAACTTCTCTATTAATAATCCGATCCTTTTGACGAAGAGCTGTAAGCAACTTGATGCCTGCCGGCCTGTTAGAAAAAAAATTTATTGAAAAAAGAGATTCATTTATTAGCTCAAAAAGGCTGTAACCGGTCATTTTAAGAAAACTGTCATTTACATTTATCATTCGACCGTTTTTCATTGTAGCGATAAAAATACCACTCGGGCTGGACCTAAACGCTTTGGAAAACATCTCTTCAGATATGCGCAAAGCATCATCCGCTTTTTTTCGGGCAGTGATATCCCGGCAAATACCGCTAAATCTCAAAGGTGTGCCATTTTTATCTTTTATCAGAGATATTGAGGTCTCCAACAGACATTGCTGAGCGTTTTTTTTAATAACTTTCCAGTTAAAAATAGTGGCTGATCTGCCTAATTTTATTACTTTATCAAAAATTCGGACTAGTTCAGTTGAATTATCCTGATCAGTAATTTTTTCTTTATTCATACCACTTAACTCATTTTTTGAATATCCCAGAATTCTCAACATTGAACTGTTAAAGAAAATGAAATTACCATCTATGTCAATTTCATAATAGCCCTCTTGCATTTGTTCCAAAATGGTTTTGTATTTTTTCTCGCTTTCCCGCAAAGCATTTTCAGTCCGTTCTCTTTCTTTAATTTCAGCTCTTATATTATTATTATATCTTTCAATCTTTTCCATGAACTCATTGAAATATCTATTCAATTGACCAATTTCATCATTTTGGAGCCAGGACATCCGTACTGAAAGATCTCCATTGGCAGCTTTAGAAAGCCTGCTTGCCAGCTCACGCACAGGCCGTATAACAGAAGCACTAATGAACATCGAGATGGGTAAAATGATTAATAGCATCACACCCATTATTATCAGCATATTATTTTTAATTATTTTTAATGGCGAATAAATTTCATCCAGGTATCCGGCAGAAGCAATAATCCAGTCATATTCAGGAATATAATTAAAGATAACGAGCTTTTGCCTATAGCCCTTTTCCTCAGGATTTTTCCAGGAATAGGTTAGTTTGCCGGTTTTCATGCTGCAAAGTTTTTGAATAAACTCGTTATTATTATAAAATTTCTCTTTGAGAATTTTATCTAATTTCGGATGAATAATAAGTTTTCCTTTGCTGTCAAGCACAAAAGAGTAGCCGGTTTTACCAAAACGCATTGATAAAATACTGTTTCGAAAATCAGAGGCATCTATGAGATGTTTAAATTCTTCCTGATATGAAGACACGGATATAATCCAGTCCCAGGGCTCAAAATAGGTCATATAAAGGGCCTTGAATTTTTTTTGCGATTCACCTGGATTTTCCCATTCATATTCCAGATAACCCTCTTTCCGGTTTATCTGCTCTTTTATAAAGTTGCGATATAAAAAATTTTTATCTTTAACAGCCGGATTTGGATGAACAACTGCAATACCCTTACTGTTAACGCAATAGATGTAGCCGGTTTTGCCTATTATTTGGCTGAATAGTATTCTTCGGGCATTATTTTTTGCAGTTTTTTCCGTAATCAAACCTTCTTTAAACTGACTGTAAATATCTTGAATTATCTCCCTGTTTTTTTCAGCAGCAGCCCTTAGACGATTTCTGATGGACGCAGCAGCAGTTGTTTGAACCATGGTCAAAATAGCGGATGTTGATTTTTTGAGTTCGCTTTCAATATTATTTTCAACTATTTTTTTTACCTGAGAATAGATGATATAATTACCCAGGGTAATGGAAATGATAATCAGCAATAAATATCCGGCAAAAAGTTTGTAGCGAATATTCAGATTATGGAAAAAGCCTAAAAAAAATTTCATATAGAGGTCTGAGAACAAATCAAAAAAAATCAAGGAGAGTTATATAATGTGCCGGATGTTGAATCAGATAATTATGATAAGTTGTTTTTCGAGTGTTTCCCATGCTCCGGCGCAGGAACCAGTATGGTATTCGTTCCCACGCTGGAGCGTGGGAACGAGCTTTATATTTCGCGGCGCCATTTTTTCCTATAAGAAACTTGCGATTGATCGAAAGAGTTTCTTGGTAGAAAGCGAGAACCACTAAAACGGAAATAATCCAAAAGCCTATTTTTCTGATTCTAAAATATATTTACTTATAAGACTAAAAATATCGGTTAAACGTAAAATACCGACAATATGGCTTTCTTTTGTAACAAGCAATGATTGATGCCTGCCGATAACAACAGCATGCAAAGCCTCACCCATATTTGCTTCTAAATCAATCTTTTCTCCTTCAATCAGAGTATACATAACATCCTTTACTATTATATCTTTGACCCTGTTGCACATCATTTCGATACTTTCCTGCCACAGGCTATGGTCTTCTATGATAGATTTTATAAATTGCGTGCTTAAACCCGAAAGAGACATTCGATCAAATTTTCCAAGATTGTTATATTTGGGCTCCAAACTTCTGATAACGTCCAACTGGCTTAATTTACCTACGATTTCCTTATTTTTATTAAAAACCAGTATAGCACGATGCCTATAACTCTTTTTATCAAAATCTTTTTGAGCATTTTTTAGGGATATAATAGCATCAACAAGAAAGCTGTCTTCGTCAATTGTCGCATATTCGTCTAAAGGTACCATAAACTCTTTTACTTTTAATCGCTTCATATTTTTTTCTCCTTAAAATGTTATATGACGATTCAATAATAATAATAATTCTCTTAAAAAAACAGGTGGATGTCAAGTCATATGTGCACAAACACCCTTGCCCATCATTTCGCCATGCAGGCAAACCAACATCCAGCGCAATTTTGTGGATTTATTTCTTTCCGTGCCCCTAACACAAAAAGTTATTTTTGCGCGAGCCCTAAGTCAGGCTCAGATAAAATAATTCTTATATCAGCAACAGTCGCACCCTTTCCTTCTTCATGAATAAGCAGGGGGTTGATATCAAGTTCTTGAATTTCCGGATTATCAAGAACAAGATCAGAAAGACTTATAATTAATTTCTGTAATGTTTCAATATCAGATTTTTTTTTGCCCCTGAAGCCGCTTAAAATTGGATAACTCTTTATGCTTCTTATCATCCGTATAGCATTATTTCTGCCGACCGGAGCAATTCTAAAAACAACGTCCTTGAAGATTTCAACAAAAATCCCACCCATCCCAAACATTATCAAAGGGCCGAAAACAGGATATCGGTTCATCCCAAGAATAACCTCCCTGCCTGCAGTCGCCATTTTTTGCACAAGCACACCATCAACTACAGCATCAGGGTTATATTTTTTTGCATTTGAAATTATCTTCTTAAACGCCTCCTTGACTTCTTCTATGGTTTTAAGGCTGAGCTTTACTCCGCCTGCATCTGATTTATGAATAATCTGGGAAGACACAATCTTCATAACAACAGGATAACCAACTCGCTCGGCATGAGAAGCCGCTTCTTTTTCAGTTTGAGCAAGTATTGTAGGCAATGTATTAAAACCATAACTTTTTAAAACATCAAGACCATCTATCTCACCAAGATACATTTGTCCTTTGTTAAAACAGTCTGTAATAATTTTTCGGGCATTTTTCTTATCATGTTTAAACTTATATTGAGCAAGGCTCTGCCTGTTAAGCCATTTTGAGTATTTATATAGAATCCCAAGGGCTTTTGCAGTATTTTCAGGAAAACGATATGTGGGGATATGATTCTCCTGAAGAAGTTTAACCCCTGGAGAAACGTCAAATATTCCCATAAAACTGCAAGCTATAGGCTTTTGCGTGTTTTTAGCAATTTTTATAACAGCTTTGGCGGTTCCAAGGGCGTCTGTCATTGATTGTGGAGTAAGAATCACCATTGCAGCATCGACATTTTCATCTTTAATGACTGCTAAAATGGCATTTTGGTATCGGTCATAGGATGCATCGCCAATAACGTCTACTGGATTATGAATATTCGCGGTGGAGGGCAGATGACTTCGAAGCGCATCAAGGGTATCATTATCAAATTTTGCAAGCTCGAGCCCTGCAGGCTCGGTCATATCAGTGGCAACTATTCCAGGTCCACCGGCATTTGTGATAATTGCAACACGGTTGCCGGCTGGTGTTTTTTTCTGAACAAACACCTCCGCATAATCAAAAAGATCATTTACAGTGTCGACTCTGATAATACCGGCTTCTTCAAAAATTGCATCATATACAGCTTCACTGCCGGCTATGGCGCCTGTATGTGAAGACGCGGCCGCTGCGCCTGCACTGGTTTTTCCAGATTTAATTATAAGCACAGGTGTTGGGTTTTCTCCGGACGTGATCTTTTTAACCTCGTCAAGAAACTGCTGGCCGCAAACCCTGAGTTCTTCCATATAAATCATGATTACATCAGTATCCGGATCCTTATGATAATCTCTTAAAAGGGCAAGCTCATCCACATCAGCCTTATTGCCAATGGATATAAACTTTGAAAAGCCAAACCCCCTGTCAGCGGCAAAATCAAGAACCGCGGTGCATAGAGCACCGCTTTGAGAAATAAAAGATAAATTACCCGGCTTTGGCATACGTGTTGAAAAACTTGCATTGAGCCTTACTGATGTATGCGGATTTATAACACCAAGGCAGTTAGGGCCAACCATACGAATCCCAGCATCCTTGCACATACCTGAAATTTTGTTTTCAATTTCAAGCCCTTTCTCACCAACTTCGCGAAAACCGGCTGAAACAACAACTATGCCTTTTACGCCTTTTTCAATGCATTCCTCTACAGCTTTTAAAGTCGCCAGGGGCGGAAGTATTATCATGGCAAGATCAATATTATCCTCAATATGAAAAATTTTCGGATATGCTTTTACACAAAGGATTGATTTTGACTTAGGGTTAACAGGATAAAGAGTTCCTCTATAACCTCCCGTTAGAATATTCTGAAAAATATCATGGCCAACCTTGCCTGGCGAAGATGAAGCACCAATAACCGCCACTGATTCAGGCGAAAAGATAGCATCTAAATTATTCATGTTTTTCCTTTTAAAAAATATGTTAAAATTAGAAATTAATAAAGCGTTGAAATTAGAAAATTAATTTTTGCTTTCAAGTTTCCATTCGTGAACAGCTAAGATTTGAATTATCTTATGCAATATGGCAAAAGCAAGAGATAAGCCATTTTTGCAAAAAAGATTTGTTGGAAAAAACAGATAGAATTAACATTTTGAAATAATGATATAAGCATCATTATTAAAAATATCAATTTTTTATGTTATTAGATTATTACAACAACCATATCGAGACGAATATGTCTCATATAACCCCATTAATATAGGTTAGAACATTTATTTGACATAATGATATCTATAAATATTTTTGGATGATCATATCATAACTGATTGTAAATAAACATAATTTAAGAGCTTAATATTAAAATACCATCTCTTTAAAAAATAAAATTGCATCCGGCATGTTTCTTGATGGAAGGTATTAGCAAATACTGTTGGATTCTTGATAAAGATATTTAAAATGTGATTTTTTTACAAGCAATAAAAAGGCCGGTTGTAAATGTTGTAAATAACGATTAGAAATAATAATTGATATTTTATGTTTTTAAAAATAACTTTATGCAATTAGGGAGCGATAAAAATGGTTTTAGAAATAATATGGTTTTTCCTGTGGGGTCTTTTATGGGCGCTATTTTTTGTTACAGACGGTTTTGACTTCGGCGTAGGCACTCTTTATCCTTTTTTAGGCAAGAGCGATGAAGATAGGCGGGTCATGATTAATTCAATAGGACCTCTTTGGGACGGCAACGAGGTCTGGTTAATTACTGCCGGAGGTGTTACATTTGCTGCATTCCCTGCTCTTTATGCCATGATGTTCTCCTCTTTATACACTCCGCTTATGATTATTCTCTTTGCCCTTATATTAAAAGGCGTTTCTTTTGAGTTCAGAGGCCATATTGATAATCCCCTGTGGAAAAAAATATGGCCTGTACTTCTTGTTGTTGCCGTGATTTTTCTTGTGGTTAGCTGGTTTGACACAAGTCTTTATCTTAACTATCTAAAAAATCCAGCACTGTTTCTTGTAATTTTTATAGCTGTTGCAGCGCTTCTTGGAATTAAGATATTCAGAGTCAAAAAATATTATTTTAAGGCATGGTTTTCTTCAGCCCTGGCAATTCTTGCATGCACATTTTTTGGATTAATCGGAATATTCCCCAATATGTTTCCATCAAGAATGGACCCAGCAAGCAGTTTAACGGCATTTAACGCATCATCCAGTCCTCTTACCCTGAAAATCATGCTCACAGTCGTTATTATATTTATACCCATTGCAATTGGCTATCAGGCATGGGCGTACAACCTGTTTAAAGGAAAAATAACTAGCGAAGAAATGAAATATTAATATTTTAAGGAGAAAAAAATGGAACCGAAAATAAAAATTTATACTACCCCGACTTGACCATATTGTAAATTAGCAAAGGAGTTTCTTTTGCAAAAGGGAATTGAATTTACGGCCTATGATGTGTCTAAAGACAGGGGAGCGGTAAAAGAAATGATGAAAATATCCAATGGAGCCCGCACTGTTCCGGTAATATCCATATGTAATGAAGTGCTGATCGGTTTTGACAAAGATCGCTTGCAGCAGGCTTTAAATTGTCTTAAGCAAAGCTCTGCAATTTAATTTACAAAAGGTGGCTAAATAATGAAAGGTATAACTTTTTATTCAATGGATGGGTGTGCTTTTTGCATAAAAGCAAAGTCGTTTCTGGCTGAAAAAGAAATACAATTTACAGAAATCAAGGTTTCTCCGGGATCGGATGAATGGGAGGAAATGAAAGAAAAGACCGGCAGTGAATTGGTCCCTCAAATTTTGATTAATGGTGAGCCCGCTGGAGGTTATAGCGAACTTGTCAATCTGCATTCAACAGGAGTCTTAAATAAAAAACTCGGTTTACCCGACAAAGATTCAATAAATCCTGTTTATGATGTAATAGTTATCGGCGGTGGGCCGGCTGGTTTGAATGCTGCTCTTTATGCTTCCAGAAAGGTTCTGAAAACCATTTTGATCAGCAAAAATATCGGCGGGCAGGTGGCGGACACCTATGATATTGATAATTATCTCGGCTTTAGCCAGATAGAAACAGCTGATCTGATTAAAAAGTTTGATGAGCATGTTCAAAAATATGGAGTCGAAAAACATGTTGGCGAAGCTGTAACATCTCTTGATCTGACAGGAAAAATTAAAAAAGTATTTATCGGCGACAAGAAAACATATTTTTCCAGAACAGTTATTATTGCCACAGGAAAACGACCAAGACCTTTAAATGTGACAGGAGAAAAAAACCTGATCGGCAAAGGGGTTGCTTATTGTTCAACTTGTGATGCCCCTTTATTTGCCGGAGCTGACGTTGCAGTAATAGGCGGTGGAAATTCAGCCCTTGAAGCAGTGATTGATCTTGATAAGGTTGCTGATAAAATTTATATGGTTTCTCTGACCCCGCTTACAGGGGATCAGATAATTATAAATAAGGTGAAAAATTCATCAAAAGTAAAAATCTATACAAAATATGACACCACTAGAATAATCGGAGATAAAACTGTTGAAGGAATTGAGATAAAATCCCTTGAAACCGGGGATTTGAGCCTGCTTGATGTGGAAGGTATATTTATTGAGATAGGCCTTTTGCCGAATTCAGATCTTGTCATTGATACACTTATAACTAATAATCAAGGTGAGATCGAAATAGATTCTGTGTGCCGAGCAGGTGTTGCCGGTGTTTTTGCCTGCGGCGATGTTACAAATATACCGTTCAAACAGGTTGTCATTGCCGCCGGCGAAGGGGCCAAAGCTGCCCTGTCTGCATATAATTATTTGATTAATCAGCGCTGATACATGAGGTAATTTTAGGAAGAACGGCTAAAAACAAAGGAGGCATTTTCTCAACTAATGAGCTGTTTTGCTCCACTTATTAAATTAAATAAAAAAGGAGATATAATGGATAAAGAGATTCTTATAAAAAATATAGCTTTTTCAGAACCTCTCAACCTGGCTGAGATGGTTGATTATGAACAAGGACGAGTCGTAAGCAGAACTTTTGCTCAAAACTCCTTTCTCAGCTTAACGCTTTTTGCCTTTGATCAAGGTGAGGGAGTCAGTACCCATACAGCGCCTGGTGATGCAATGGTTCAGGTTTTAGATGGTGAGGCTGTTGTAAACATCAACGGGGAAAAAATGACTGTATGCACAGGGCAAATTGTTGTTATGCCGGCTGACATACCGCATTCCGTAACTGCTTCCAAGAGGTTTAAAATGCTTTTAACTGTCGTAAAAAAAGCTGTAAAAGTTTTATCTTAACACCTTCATTTTTATCGGTTCTTGCTTTCTCGTTCCCATGCCGGAGCATGGGAACCAGGCAATACTTTATTCTCGTAAATATTCGATCAAATCATAAGCAGCCCGCCCCTTAGGGTTGAGAAATTAATAAAGAACAACTGTTTAAAATTACAGCCATTTCTTTCTCAAAGCACCCCCTTTTTTATAATAAAATTCAAAATCAACCTTTAAAATATAGAAATATTTATTCAAATTCTTTGATTTTCCGGTTCATTTGTTTCATATTCTTTATTTGGTTGTCCTGTTTTGGTCTCCGGCATATCGGCGACCATGACCTTGAAAGAATATATGATCAAAGGTTTGCCATGGAAGGATATTTAGAAATATTTATTTTTAGTGCTGGTTTTATAATGATTGCTCTTTCAGCAAAACAGATTGGAAGCTTTTTTGTTAAAATAAAATTGCCGATGATTAGTGGATTCCTGTTTACTGGAATAATTGCAGGGCCTTTTATGTTGGATTTGATTCAAGCAGGAGCTGTTGAAAAATTACGTTTTATTGATGAAATATCGCTGGGATTCATTGCTCTTGCTGCTGGAGGTGAACTCTATGTAAAAGAGCTTAAAAGTCGCTTAAAAAGCATCAAATGGGTGACTTTTGGACTTGTTTTAAGCACATTTATTATAGGAAGCCTGACCTTCTTTATTTTATCCGGTTTTATCTCTTTTATGTTACCCATGCCTGTAATGAATCGAATCGCTGTTTCTATTTTGGCTGGTGCTATTTTAGTGGCACGTTCCCCATCTTCAGCGATCGCAGTTATAAATGAATTGCGTGCTAAGGGTCCCTTTACAAAAACAGTAATGGGAGTCACTGTTATTATGGATGTTGTGGTTATAATTATATTTGCCATAAATTCATCCATAGCAGATGCTTTTTTTACAGGAATGAGTTTTAATTTTAATTTTATAATTTTGTTATTCGTTGAATTAGCAACATCCGTGCTGGCCGGCTATTTACTTGGAAAAACTTTAAAATTTATCTTATCCATTACTGTCAGCAGAGCCATAAAGGGAAGTCTGATTTTATTGGCCGGTTATACTGTCTTTATTTTATCTGCTTTTATTCGTAATTTAAGTCATAATCAACTTCCTTTTGAAATACTTTTGGAGCCTCTGCTTATCTGCATGATCGGTAGTTTTCTGGTAACCAACTACAGCAATTACCGTGCAGAATTATTAAAAATTTTCCAGGATATCGGCCCTGGAGTTTATATTATTTTTTTTACTCTTACAGGGGCCTCATTATGCCTGGATATTCTGGCCAAAACATGGGCAGTTGCTCTAATTCTGTTTTTTGCCCGTGTTGTTTCCATATTCATTGGTTCATTTTGTGGTGGCGTGATTGCAGGAGAATCAGCAAAGCATAATCAAATCAGCTGGATGTCGTATATTACTCAGGCAGGTGTGGGGCTGGGTCTTGCAAAACAGGTTGCTGTTGAGTTTCCTGAGTGGGGAGCTGCCTTTGCCACTATAATGATTTCGATAATTATTCTAAATCAGATTATTGGCCCACCTTTATTCAAATGGGCGATTTATCTCGCTCAAGAGGCATTCCCTCACAAAGAAACACCTGAATTTGATGGAATTCATAATGCCGTTATTTTTGGGTTGGAAGGACAATCCCTGACGCTTGCCCGAATGTTGCAATCACATGGATGGGGGGTAAAAATAGCTTCTCAAAAAGTCAGACATGGTAAAAAAACAAGAGAAAGCTCAAATATTGATATATGCTATATTTCGTCTTTAACTCCCAATGAATTAAGCAAACTAAATATTGGTCAGGCTGAAACCATAGTCACTATGCTCTCTGATGAAGAAAATTATCAGATTTGTGAGTTAGCTTATGAATATTATGGGACAAAAAACCTGGTTGTGCGTCTAAATGATCGGGTCAATTTCAAGCGCTTCAATGAATTGGGCGCCTTGATTGTTGATCCTGCCACTGCTATTATTACTTTGCTTGATCATCTTGTCCGATTGCCATCAGCAACATCATTTATACTTGGTGCGGAAAAGAAACAGGAAATCATTGAGTTTGAGCTTCGTAATCCTGATTTGCACGGTATGGCTATTCGTGATTTACCTCTGCCGCTTGACATACATATTCTTTCAGTCCGTCGCCATGGAGAATTGCTGATCTCACATGGTTATACACGG
>JASFBJ010000416.1 GCA_030149585.1 Desulfobacterales bacterium
AATTATAAAACCGCTTCGAAAAAGGAACTTGAAAACGAATACAACCGTATTGCAGATAAACAAAATAATGGCCAATTTCTTACCAAAAAAGAATTGAAATATCTTCCTGAAATTTTACAGGACGGCGAACAGGTCTTGGGGTTCACATCAGGCTTGATGGGTGGAAATACATGGTTGATAACTCTGACAAACAGAAAAGTAATATTTCTTGATAAAGGAATGTTCTTTGGATTGAAACAAGAAACGATTCCATTGAATCGAATAAATGCCGTATCAGGAAGCACAGGAATATTTTTTGGCAAAATTGTTATTACCGATGGTGCAAAAGACAGAGAAATTACAAATGTATGGAAGAAAACTGTGACTGTATTCATAAATAAATGCCAGAAAGCTATTTTTGAAAATTCACAGGCTAAGGAAAATCCATACAAAAAATTAGAAAACTTAGCTTCTTTAAAAGAAAAAGGAACAATTAATGAAGATGAGTTTGAATCAGAAAAGAAAAAAATTTTAGCAACAATTTTATAAAATTATGACAAAAACAGATACAAGCAAATACGAAGATTCCGGATCAGGCACTATTATCCCGATGGGGTCATCCGATGCCGGCAGCAGTAACAGAATTTTTCCGCATTTACTGGATGCAATTTCACAAATTCAGCAATTTTACATTATTGAATCAAAAGGCAAAGAAATACCGGATGATTTTTTAACCATCCGGGGCAAGCTTAATTTTTTTAACGTAGGTTTTGGCGCCGGTTTTTTCGAGGCGCTTATTTTTGCTTTTCTAATGTGTCTGACTTTGCCTATGATCTCGGATCAAAATATCCGGGCATGGGTTGCCGGATATTTTCCACCTCTTGAATATGATGTTTTTATCTGGTTGATCAACCTGATACCGGTTCTTATTTCTGGTGGATTATGCTGTTATATGGGCCGTTACCATATCGGCAAAATTACCAAAAGAGCAGTGGATATGCTTTTATTCGGTCGTTTCTGCTCGCTTTGCGTTAAGGGGCTGCTTTTATTTTTTGTTTTAATATTCATATCAAACCATATCACCCCTGAATCCGCCTGGAACTTTTCAAAATATGCGATGCTTAAAAAATATCATCTGGCAGTAAAGCTGTATGACATCATCCTGTACCTGAAACCCCTGCTTGTAAAAAGAGCTTTTGAAACCCTGGCCATATTCGGAGTTGCCATGGTTATGCCATTTTTAACGATTTGGGGGGTGGATTGGTATAGAAAATTTATTGAACTTAAAAACAGGGAGATTATGGAAAGATAATGTTTCAAAAACCATCAACTTTTTTAGGCCATGGCTGGAGTCTTGAAAATCAAGGCAAGATTAAAAAAATAAGCTTGCCTGATTCTGCCAGGAAAGGGCATCTTTTTTGTTTCGGAACAACCCGAATAGGTAAAACAAAACTGATTGAACAGATGATCGAACAGGATATCCGCAAAGGATATTCAGTTGTTTTTTTCGACCCCAAGGGTGATCCGGATATTTTTTCAAAAATAGTCCAGGTCGTTAATGAAGAAAAATGCCAGGAGGCTCTCAGTCTGATCACTCCGATTTTTCCGGAATGTTCCGCTCAAATAGACCCTTTGTCACATTATTACATGCCGGAAGAGATTGTTTCCCATGTTATTTCGGGCATCAAGGCTAAAGAAGAATTTTTTATTAATATCGCCTACGAGACCACCCTGATCGTGATCCTGGCTTTAATTGAATTTGCAAAAGTTAAAAATGAAAAACCGGTCTTTAATTTTAATATCATCAAGGAGCGGATTTCTTATAAAGACCTGGTTAATATGAAAACTCAACTTGAAAGCCTGCCCAAAAGCCCGGGGGTGGAAGATATCCTGGTCAGTTTACGACAAATAGTAGATTCTCCCCAGGACTATTTTGCCAAGGTCTCGGCATCTTTACGAACCGTTCTGACATCTCTTTCAACCGGCAGCGCCGGGTCTATCATCGGCAAAACCACGACCAACCAATTTATTCAACGCCTGGAAGCCGGAAAACAGGTGATTATGATAGTGCAGACCGGCAGCCTGCTGACCCGAAAAACAGCCCATATGATCGCAAGGGTCCTGCTCTCCATGATTCAAAGCTTTGTGGGAAGAAAATATGCCTCCGGGAAAAAGGTTGATCCGCCTATGTGTCTCTATCTGGATGAAGCCGGCAGCCTGCTATATGTGGGAATCGAAGATTTATTTAACAAGTCCGGAGGAGCCGATGTCTGGATACATGCCTTTACCCAGTCGATTGCCGATCCGGAGGCGGAAATAGGCAAACCTCAGGCCAGAAAAATACTCGACAACACTAATACAAAAATTTTCATGCGGGTCAATGATCCCGGCACAGCCGAATATATTGCGGCCTATTCCGGGATGCAGAAAAAATACTCTCCTATTCTCTCGCTGGGCGGAGGGATTACCATCAGGGAAATCGAAGAACCTGCTGTAAGACCGGAAGATGTTATGAACCTCCAGCAACGGGAATTTTTTATGTTCTCGGCTGAAGGGGCATTCCGGGGCAAAACAGCTTTTACTAAAGAGCCTTACTTAAAAATTATTTATCCCCAAACCAAATCAA
>JASFBJ010000417.1 GCA_030149585.1 Desulfobacterales bacterium
TTTCATCATAAAACCCGATCTGCACTTCAAGAGAACTTTCATCAAACGGCAGCCCATTCTCCTATGCTATCTGCCGGGCAACAGCTTCAAAATCATTATCACACATGGCAAGAGTACCCGCCATTGCAGCAGCCTCCACCCCGTTTTGCCACTTATTTTTGGAGGCATAAAGATAACCCCCGTCAATTACTACCGCCAGCATCCCTATCAGAATGGTTAATGAAATTGCCACGATGATGGCGATGTTGCCGTGGTTGCCCTTTAAGTTTTTTAGAGTCATTATTATATTTTCCTCTTTTTTACCCTTCACCAGGTTCCAGTTTCCCCAGCCTTGGGAAAGGCGCCCCAGGGCATGGCGGACCAAACTTAAAATCCCAGTTAAACCCCAAACCGCCAAATATCGGCCAGTACACCAATTCAGCAGATCCAATTGATTCATTTGCGATAACTCTCATTTTTCGATCAGGAGAACTAAAATGTCGGAGTACGCAATCCATGGGCATATATTCCACGAAGTCGCCGCCGCAAAGAAAAACCACACCCTCATAGTGTAATCCTTTAATAATTTTAATGTCTTTTGATGAAATTATAATAGTCTGCTGACCTCCTTCTGCTCCAATAGGTATAGAGGGGTAGGGCGCATGGTGTAATCTAATACGACAGTTGGCGGCAAAAGTAATATTAATTATGCTATTTCCGTTTGGGGAATGGGAGGAGGAGGAGGGAGGCAGAGCATCACAAATGTGTATGTCAATATTGTCATTGCCGCCTGCGTCAAAAAAATAGGTAATTCGTGAGGAGCCGTGATCACGGGTAATGTCAAAATAATAAGTAGTTAGACCATTATAAGTTTCACTATAATAAAGAATATCATCAGGCTCACTGTTGATATCATAAACCATGTCTGCTTTGGCCCTGAATTCTTCCACATATTCATCATCAATCGGCCTGATCTCTGTAATTTCAGGGCTCCCAGGATATGCATTGGGCAGCTCACTGTCTATCCCGTTATCCCAATCAATTTCATCGGTATCATAAACAGGGCATTCTAATATTTCGCCTGCCGCAAACATATCTGAATTTATAAATTCAGGGGTTGGAAAGAGGACATTATCTACTGTACACTCCTCTGGATATTTGATATCGCCATTCGCGTAAATATCACCGTTTTTCCAGCTGCTGCCGGTATTAATGCGTATTTCACCATCCTCTGCCAGGGATACCATGCCGAGCCGTCTTAGATATGACACTGCTTCGGCTGAAACCCTTACCTGATCCCTGTTGAAAATCCCGGCTAAAAATGTGGAAACATCTGCGTTTAAAGATACCATGACAGCATTATTATATTCATCGTCAGGATAATCGCCGGCGCCATCTGCTGCAAAATCCCTGTATGTTGTAAAATCATTATATTCGTCATTCTCATCATAAAATCCTGTTAACACTGTTAAAGATTCAGGGCCTGAAGCCAGGCCGTTCTCCTGGGCTATCTGCCGCGCTGTTGCTTCAACATCTCCATCGCAAAGACGCGAAACACCGGCCATTGCAGCAGCCTCCACCCCGTTTTGCCACTTGTTTTTGGAGGCATAAAGATAACCCCCGTCAATTACTATCGCCAGCATCCCTATCAGAATGGTTAATGAAATTGCCACGATGATGGCGATGTTGCCGTGGTTGCCGATATTTACTGTCAGTTTTTTTTTTACCATTATTTAAATCTCCGTAAGAGGCAGGTCTTCTCTTTTGTCAAAAGTGAAAAAATGACCCCATTATTGATAATCAGAGAGGAATATATAAGAAAAGGTAAACAGTTGAGATAGTTTAAGGCAGGATTTATAAAACGAAAATTTATAAACATCTCAGACTGTCACCCCATCCCTCGCCGGAGTTTATGACAGATCAAAAGCAAAAACAGGTTTCATGGCTCTCTTTGTTCCAGGGTATTGTGGAACAAAGATTACAGTTGCGGGGCAGCAGCGGTTTTTCACCGCTTTCCCTTTTTCTGCTTTTTTATTATTAATATACTACTTCATATTTACTAAAAAAATTTGTACTTTTCTGAGGAGATAATACTAATCGCATATCTCCGACCCATAACGTAGTGAATTTATTTATGTGATGGCCTATATTGAAATACATATCACATATTGCATATTAGTCAAGAACCATTTATGCCCGTAAGCTTTGTTATTCTCGATCAAACACCCTGTTTTTAAAAAAGTTGTTTTTTTTGCTTAAAAACCTTTTTATTGTTAATGATAAACGGATGTGATTTGTGTACAATTAAAAAATCTTTCAACAGAAACCTTCCCATTATTAAGTTCCAGCTATAGCGGCCCCATGTCAAATTAAAAAATCCTGATGAAATTGCAGATTTACTGAAAGTATATGCTTTTGTTGCGCAGGATGTTGGTTTGTCTGCGAGGCACATCCACTGGCGCATATCAACCGTACCGGTGGATGTACCAGTAGACGGGCTAACAGACAAGCGGATTTATTTATTTCCGGGGTTCCTAAGTATTTTCCATAAGGGAAGTTATTTTGTTTCCGTTCTTTAAAGGGTGAGTAAATAATATATTGGTTTTGGTTGATTTGTTTTAT
>JASFBJ010000418.1 GCA_030149585.1 Desulfobacterales bacterium
AGGAGGACTTTGGGGACGCCCTTTACATTTATAGTTTTCTAACCTAAATCTGTGCGTCTACTTGTGGAAGTTATTTTATCCCCGTTCCTTACATCATTTTCGCCTTGCCTCTGCTTCAGCTATACTCTTTCTGGTAATTTCAACCAATTGTTGTAAGCGCTCAACCTGCCTTTGATGATCTAAAGAAAAATCCAGCTTGGCAAAGCCTTCTATTTTTGCTTGAATATCATTGAGCAACCGAAAATCTCTAACCTTACCCACACGCCCAAGCCCGCGCAAAACGATTTTAAACTGCTGCAGCAGCGCTGTGAGATGACGGTCGCTTTCCGTTAAATGATAAATGCCGAATTGGGGATTACCATAAATCATAATTGCGCTGCGAATCACGTTGCGGGCGGTTTTACCTCCCACCAATGATAAAAAGATGTATATTTCTCTTTCCAGTGAGAGAAGAAAGTGAACCGGCATGGAATGAACTGTAGAACTTCCAAATTTCAGGGCTTCCACAAGGCGCTGATGCACTGTTCCCACTTTATTAAAAAATCGCTGATGATCAAAATCAACCCGCCATTGAACATATTTGACAAGGTCCTTATTCATTCCATTTTTAACCTGCAAAACCTCTTCCGGAGTTAATTCAATATCAATATCAAGCTCCTGATTATAGGTTCGCAGCAAAAGATTAACCAGCATAAAGGCATTTCGGTCTGAATGATAGATAACAGCAGTGTCACGGCAAACATCGGACAACAAAAATTTTAAAGCCCTTTTGGGCTGTTTGCTTTTATCAATAATCAGCTGCAAACAGTTTAAAAAGGCAATCCTGTCACTACGGTGGTTGGTCTCCTTGAGAAAACTCCATAAAAATTCAAACACCTTTTTTTCATACCTGATAAACTGATCAATCCTGCTTTCAAAAACATTACGTAAAAAATGACCATTTTCATTAAAACATGTTTTCAAAAGCTCGATAATTCCCCTGGCGTCTTCCTCTGGAATATCATATCCGGCAGCCAGCTCTGCATTATTATATAATTCAAAATCAAGACCATATTCAGCAATAATTTCAATTTTTCCCCGGGTCTTGGCCCGTTCTTTGAAAAGCCATACAAATTTCAAAAGGGTTGAATGAATTTTTTTTGTAAATTCCGGCTTGTTTGCAGGTTTGACCTTGACCTGCCCTTTTTGTATGGTCAGATCATTAAACACTTCCCCTGGAACCTGACTGATCCTCTCCTGCAATTTTCGGATCACTGTATTGAGAATCTTTGACCCTTTTTCGCTTTTTCCTAATGAATCTAATAAGTTAGTAGCCACTGCGAGCCGATCGACAAATTCAGTTGAATCAAGCATATTATAATCATTACCATAAACGGTTTTAATAATTTTTTGGCGATCCTTTTTAAAATCCTTTGGATTTTCATCCAGAAATTCCTCAAACCAGCTATCCGGTAAGGCCGGCTCAACCTCCTTAGCGGAATCCGGCAGTTCAGGCTCATTTGGATTTCTTCTTTCCTTGTCATCTTTTAAGGACTGATCGCTGTTTTTTTCGAGCTGCAAATCAATCAAATCAGTATCAGCGCCTGGTTGATCAAACATGCTGGTTAGGGGCAATGACCATTTTTCATTATTTATTTCAATCAGGGGTCTGATCAGCTTATCTTTATAGGGTTTGATATCAAATAATACACAGTACACACTTTTGTAGACCTCGTTCCCGGCGCTTTTACCGGATCTTTTTAAAAATTTATCCACCCTTTTCACCAGCGTCTGCATATTTTCAGCAGACATATCATTTAACGCTGCTGTGGCAGTCAGGTTGGGATCCGGCCGGCCTAATTGATCACGTACCAGTTCCAGAGAAATTTGCCTGCCATTATTTATAAAGGTGACCGGAGCATCGGTTTTAGCCGCCTCTTTAAAAGAAGAAATTATACTGAGCGCGATCTGAAGCTGCTTTAACTCCTCTTGAGATGATCCAGGCAATTTTAAGTAGAGAGTATTAATGGCGTGGCTGGAAAAAATACCAAAAGCCTTGCTCAAACGTCCCCCAAGATGAGACATTTGAATTCCCAGACGGTTAACCGCTGATGCAGCGCCTGTTAAATCCAGTATTAATCCATCAAAAAAAATCACATAATCATTCCGCTGAAATTCAATAGTCTCAGATGGTGATCCGCGATACTGGATTAGCACACCCCTGCCGGTTCCTGCTTTTTCTCCAAGAAGGGTCAAATTCTTCAGCAGTTTTGAAAAGGTATCTTTTTGAGTTTTAACTCCTTGCCAGTATCTTGTGTCCATAAATAAGGAACTTAAAAGATGTGCCAGTTCGATTAAAAGGACACGCCGCAAATCCAACTGCTTATTATCATTTGTTTTAACCATAAATAGACCTGCCCGATTATTTGTTATTGATTTAGGAATAACAAGTCTTAAAATATTTAATACAACTATTAAATTATTTAATAGCCCAATCTGATAATGGCCTGATAATGACCTGCTAATAACCAAGCAAAATATATTCCAAATATTCAGAGTCAAGGCAAGGCAAGAGTAGAAATATAATTAAACCCTTTGATTTCAAGAAGATATCATCCTTG
>JASFBJ010000166.1 GCA_030149585.1 Desulfobacterales bacterium
TGCCCGGCTTGCCAATGAAGCTGAATTTGACAAGTTTTTTGAAAAAGCACTGCAACAAAAAACAACTGCTGCCTGGGTTACACTATTGCGGGACAAAAACGATATTGCCTGTGGACCTGTTAACAGATATGCGGATGTGGTTGATGATCCCCAGGTACGTCATAATAATATGATTCTTGAGATGGAAGTAAACGGTGAAAAATACAACAGCATTGGGTCACTCTTTAAATTCCCCGGAGAACTGGAAGGCACCCCTGACCCGCCCGCCAATATGGGTCAACATACCAAAACAGTATTAAAAAAGCTGTTGAACTATTCCGATAAACAGATAAATGCCATTCTGGATGAAAATGAAAAAGCAATCCCCAGATTACAAAAACGGATTAAGACACTAAATTAATTGTTCAATACTTATTTTTGCTCTAAGCAGCAATCCATTAGAGCTTAAAATATTCGCTTGACAATTGAAGGCAGAACTCTTATCTTTTCTCCATCAAATGTTGGAAGATTATGTTTGAAAGGAAATTATTAGTGGCGTCCCCTCTTGCTAAGGCCCGTCGGAATCCCAATTCCATGAAGGCTAAAATTTTATCCTCGGCCAGTAAAAGTTTCGGCTCTTATGGTTTTCATGGTGCGACTACCCGTATGATAGCAAAAGAGGCAGGTGTTGATATCTCAACTTTATACTATCACTGGGGGGAGAAGCAGGATTTATATGAAGCTGTTGTTACGGATCTAGATGAAAAGATCAGGCATAAACTGGAACAGATTGAAAAAATTGTTAAAGATCAACCCTTATCAACCCGTTTTGAAATTGCCATAGACAGGTTGTGTGATTTTTTTTTTGATCGTCCTGAAATTCCTAACCTGATCCAGTTTTGCTATTTCAGCAAAATAAGGCCGGATTCTAACCTTCGATTTAAAGTGCCTGTATATATTAATAATATTGCCATTGCCATTGCCATAGGGACTTCAAAATCAAGAGATGAAATTTCCACCAAGGCCAAAACCAGAGTTCTGGCAGCTTTTAATTCAATTTTTAATTTTGTTTCAGCTGAAAATATGTTCAGACCAATGCTGGGTATCAGCAGGCCGGAATATCGAGTAATCGTCAAAGACACCCTGAAATTTATTTTGATTCCTGCATTTACCTCAATGCCGGATTTAAAATAATTGATGTATTTACGGATTAATTTTATTATCCGAAAGTCAGATTCAGAAAGGAGATGAATGGATGATTGATAAAAGAGTTATAGGGAAAAAATATAAGGTTAGTTCTTTTGAGATTGAAAATGGTAAAATTCGGGAGTTAGCAAGAGCCATTGGCGATAATAATCCTGTTTTTTATAACAAAGATGCAGCCGCAAAAGACGGGTATGCAGGGCTGGCGCTGCCGCCGACATTTGCCACGGTTTTTGCCCTTGCAGGCGGTCTGATGACGGTTGTCAAGGATTTGAAAATTGATATGGCCAAACTTCTCCACGGTGGTCAGGAATACCAGTATTTTGCTGAAATTAAACCAGGCGACAGTGTAAGCGGTGAAACGGAAATCACCGGAGTTATAGAAAAGTCAGGCAAAGGCGGTATAATGGATCTGGTGATTATGGAAACCACATATTATAATCAGGACAACAAAAAAGTATTATGTGATAAATGTACCCTGGTGGTTAAAAGATAAATTTCAAAAGGGAGAAATTTGTAATGGGAAAAAATGATATCTTTTTTAATGATGTGGAAGTCGGTTATAAAATTAAGGACTTGATAAAATCTCCGATAAACGAAACTCAGCTGGTTATGTATGCCGGAGCCTCAGGTGATTTTAATCCGATCCATACGGTTCACGCATTTGGGAAAAAAGCCGGTTTTGGCGGTGTTATCGGCCATGGAATGCTGACAATGGGATTTGTGGGTCAGTTTATCACTAACTGGGTTGGAGTAAAATCATTAAAAAAACTGGCCGTTCAATTTAAAGCAATAACCAAACCCAAAGATGTTATTACCGTTAGCGGCGAAGTCACTAAAAAATACTCATTTGAAGAAGAAAATCGGGTTGATTGTGAAATTATTGCAAAAAATCAGAATAATGAAATAGTCATTGCCGGCAGCGCCACGGTGGCACTGCCATAAACAACATATTCAGCTAATTGATATAAGGAGGAAATCAAATGGGGCTTTTAGAAGGTAAAAAAGCTATTATTACAGGATCAGGGAGGGGAGTTGGAAAAGCTATTGCAACTTTATTTGCTGGCCAGGGCGCATCTGTTGTTATCAACGATCTTGATGCTGAACCAGCCCAGGAGACTGCTGATGAAATAAATAAATCAGGCGGCAAGGCTGTTATTTGCGCTGGAAGTGTTACTGATGTTGAATTTCCGGAAAAACTTGTTAACACGGCCATTAATGATTTGGGCGGCCTGGATATCATTGTAAATAATGCCGGTTATACCTGGGATGCAGTTGTGCAAAATCAAACTGATGAGCAGTGGTATGCCATGATTGACGTTCATGCCACAGCGCCATTTAGAATCATCCGGGCAGCAGCAAAATATATCAAGGATACAGCCAAAAAAGAGCAGGCCGAAGGTATAATTAATAATCGAAAAATTATCAATATTACATCCCTGGCCGGAGTTGGGGGCAATGCCGGTCAAATTAACTACTCAGCCGGCAAAGCCGCCATGATCGGTATAACCAAAACCATGGCAAAAGAGTGGGGCCGTTATAATGTAAATGTCAATGCAGTAGCCTATGGAGCAATCGGCACAAGACTGACTCAGGCGACTGATGAAAAAGAGATAATCGAAGTTCAGGGTAAAAAAATTGGAATTGGAGTACCTAAATCATTTATGCAGGGTATGAAAATGCTTTGTCCTCTGGGAAGAGTAGGAACTCCGGAAGAAGCAGCTGGACCGGTTCTTTTTCTGGCATCCCCGCTTTCAAACTATGTCAGCAGCGAGGTCTTGATTGTCAGTGGCGGATTGGTGCTTTAAATTAAGCATTATCACGGTTACCTGGAATACAACAAATAAGGATAAATGCGCATGGAATACACGCACCAGCCCATTGACAATGAATCTCATATTAACAGTATATCCGGTTATTATACGATTGAAAAAGAAATTAAGCTGCATTATAAAGGTCAAGACATTTTGTGTATTATAGGAACAGGAACGGTTGATTCATCCTGTTGCGGAATTGGCGGCTGTCGTTATGCACTGGTTCCAGGTTATATTAGTAAATGGAAAAAACAGATAAATTCTGATGGATTGGCGGTTTCAGAAGTAGAACCTGTTGCCGACAAAGATGTCCAAAAAGTTGTCGGCGCACAACTAACCGACAAAGAAGTTATCACTCAGATCAATTTTTGGTAATGCCTGTTTGGGCATAAAGTTAAACTTATAGTTGAAGGAGGAGAAAATGGCAGGAATTGTTTCATATGGAGCCTATATTCCTAAATATAGAATAGATCGCAAAATCATCTATAAAGCTATGGGATGGTTAAACCCGGCAACTTATATGCCTGGGGAAAAAGCGGTTGTAAATTTTGATGAAGACAGTCTAACCATGGCAGTTGCCGCTGGTATGGATTGTTTGAAAGGTATTGATCGTAATAATGTGGATGTTGCATTTTATGCGGGCACAACAGCGCCGTATCTGGAACGTCAGAGCGCTCAAATTATGGCTACGGCTTTTGACCTTCGCAGTGATATCCGGACAGCCGATTTTACTGATTCAACCAAATCCGGAACCACCGCATTACTTTCCGCCTTTGAAGCAGTAAAGGCTGATGGAGCAAAAAATGCAATGGTATGCGCCTCTGATTGCCGTCATGGGAAACCAGGCAGCGCTCAGGAAGAAATTTTTGGTGATAGCGCGGCATCAATATTAATGGGGCAAGAGAATGTGGTTGCTGATTTAATCGGCTCTCATTCCGTATCTTATGATTTTGTTGATCACTGGAGAGCGGCAGGCGAAAAATTTGATCGTCAGTGGGAGGATCGTTTTATCCGTGATGTTGCCTATAAAAATTTTATTATAGAGGCAATCACCGGTTTGCTGAAAAAAACCGGGGTGGATATTAAAGATGTGGCCAAAGTTGCTTATCCATGCCTCTATCCTGGCGATTTTAAAGGTATTGCAAAAAAAATGGGCCTTGAGCAGTCTCAGGTACAAGATCCAATGCTGGCCAATGTCGGCTATACAGGTACCAGCAATTCTATAATGCTGCTGGTTGCTGCTCTGGAAGACGCAAAACCCGGCGATAAAATTATCGTAGCAAGTTTTGGTACTGGAAGTGATGCTGTTTTATTTGAAGTTACCGATAACCTGGAAAAAATAAAATCAAATCATCGGGGAGTAAAAAAGCACCTGGCTGCCAAACGAGAGCTCAACAGTTATGAAAAAATGATCAGTTTTCGCAATATTTTGCCGCTTGAAAAGGGAATTCGCGGTGAAGCCATGCCCTTTTCCGCCATGACGGAGCTGTGGCGTTCGCGTGAGCAGATTTTGGGGTTGTGCGGCTCATTATGCAAAAATTGCAACACGCCTCAATTTCCGCCTCAAATAATGTGTGTTAATCCTGAATGCGGCGTCGTTGGTCAGATGGAAAAATATCGCTTTGCTGATAAAAAAGGCAAGCTTTTCACCTATACAGGAGATAGTCTGGCCTATTCTGTTAATCCGCCGGCTATTTACGGAATGGTGGATTTTGAAGGGGGGGGGCGTTACTGGTTTGATATAACGGATCTTGATCTGGATGATGCCAAGGTAAATATGCCGGTGGAGATGAGTTTTAGAAGAAAATATATTGATGAAAAATTTGGTATCCACAGTTACGCCTGGAAGGCAGTCCCTGTTTTGGATTGATCTTTATGCATACTAAAAAAAACTTGTTAAATAAACTTGAAGACCTGTGAATTTCAGGAGGTAAAAAATAAAATGGCAGAGGGAATTAAAGATAAAGTCGCAATAATTGGAATGGGATGCACGAGATTCGGCGAACGTTGGGATATGGGCTCCGAAGAGTTATTGGTGGAGGCCTGTACGGAAGCGATCGAAGATTCCGGAATTGAAAAAAAAGATATTAACGCCGCCTGGTTTGGCTCCTGCATGGATGATAATAATGTGGGAAAATCAGCCTTGCCACTAAGCCTTGCCCTTAAACTCCCCTTTATTCCGGTTACAAGGGTTGAAAACTTTTGTGCCACCGGATCTGAAGCATTAAGAGGAGCTGTTTATGCTGTAGCTTCCGGGGCCTATGATATTTGTCTGGCAGCCGGAGTTGAAAAGTTGAAAGATACTGGATTTGGAGGGCTGCCTGATATGCCCTCAGCTCTTGGTACTAAAAATCGTTTTTTAATGCCCAATGTTACAGCGCCCGGAGGATTTGCCATGATGGCCACAGCCTATTTTGCAAAATATGGTATCTCTCCTAAAGAGGGCAAAGAAATCCTGGCAACGATTTCAGCGAAAAGCCATAAAAACGGTATTAACAATCCCAAAGCTCATCTCAGGCGGGAAGTCACTGTAGAGCAGATTATAAACGCTCCCATGATTGCCTGGCCCCTTGGGCTTTTTGATTGCTGCGGTGTAAGTGACGGAGCAGCTGCTGCAATCGTTTGCAGGGCGGATATGGCAAAAAATTTCAGACCTGATCCAGTCAAAATAAAATCAATGCAGATCGCTATCAGTTCCGGTGAAGAATTGATGTATCAGGACTGGGACGGTTCTAATGTAAGAACAGCGGTTCATTGCGCTGCAAGTGCCTATGAGGAAGCCGGCATAAAAAATCCACGGGAAGAAATCAGCATGATGGAAGTTCATGACTGTTTTTCTATTACCGAGCTGGTAGCCTATGAAGATCTTCAAACTTCAGCCAGGGGCAAGGCAGGGGATGATGTCCGGGATGGGTTTTATAACATGGACGGGAAAATACCATGTCAGCCGGATGGAGGACTGAAATGCTTTGGTCATCCAATCGGCGCTTCAGGCCTTAGAATGATGTATGAAATGTATAAACAATTGCAGGGCAAAGCAGGTGATCGTCAGATCGATAATCCTTCAATCGGTCTTACCCATAATATGGGCGGCTTTCCGGCGATGAATCTGATCAGCATTGCTATTGCCGGGTTATAAATAATGCCCACGGTCAAAATTTTAGTTTGAGTATTTAATATTTAAAACATATTGGCAAATGGTGGGTTCAGAAAAAGGTTCACCATTTGCCGATTAAATTACAGCAAAGGAGATAACCATGGCAGGACCATTAGCCGGTTTGAAGGTACTTGATTTTTCTACCCTGTTACCAGGGCCTTACGCTACGCTGCTTTTGGCTGATCTTGGGGCGGATGTATTAAGAATTGTATCAGGATCACGACCGGATTTGGCAGCTTTGATGCCGCCTTTTTTGCCTGGTACCAAAATATCCGCCAGCGCGGCCTGGCTGGGACGTAATAAACGTTCGATCACTCTTAATCTTAAAGATGAAAGAGCAATTAAAATTGTACACCAATTGATTGCAGAGTATGATATTCTGTTAGAACAATTCAGGCCCGGTGTTATGGCCAAGTTAAAGCTTGGTTATGATGATCTGAAAAAAATTAATCCAAACCTGATTTATTGCTCTTTAACCGGTTACGGCCAAAATGGTCCAATGGTCAACCGGGCAGGCCATGATATAAACTATCTGTCCCGCGCTGGTTTGATGGCCCATTCCGGCCACAAGGCCAGCGGTCCAAGTCTGACTGGAATGCAGATTGCCGATGTTGCCTCAGGCTCAAATAATACTGTTGTGGGGATTTTAGCCGCCGTAATTCACCGGACCAACTCTCAAAAGGGACAGCATATTGATATTTCCATGACAGATGGAGTCGTGCCTTTTAATGCCATGACCGGAACCGCCGCTCTTGTGGACGGTCAGGAAGCAGACAGGGAAGAAGGCATGTTAAATGGCGGGGCCCTGTATGATTTTTATGAAACTCAGGATGGCAAGTATATCAGTTTTGGCGGACTGGAACCTCAGTTTTTTTCTGCTTTTTGTAATACTATTGATTGCCAGGATTTGATTAAAGGCGGACCAACGCCCCAAAACTGCCAGGAGGCCAAAGAGCGAGTGCGCAAAATCATGAAAAGCAAAACAAGGGATGAGTGGACCCAAATTTTTAATAAAACCGACGCCTGTTTTGAACCTGTCTTAACTCTTACCGAAGCACTGGCCGATCCTTTAATAAAAGAACGGGAAATGGTGATAGAACTGCCTGGACCGGATGGTAAAAAAGTTAAACAACTTGGTTGTCCTTTTAAATTTTCGGAAACACCGCCCCAGTATAATCATATCGGGGAGCCGGCCGGCACAAATACACCAGAGGTCTTAAAAAGTCTGGGCTATTCGGAAAAAGATATTAAAGATTTTGGTCAGACAGGCCTTTTTGACTAGGATTTAAGGCCGGGTATCATTCCGGGTATTATTTGCAAAAAAAAAACGGCAAGCTGCTAAAATGCTTGCCGTTTTAATTATCGCATTAATAGTTGGAGTTAGATGAAAATAATCAGTGAACAGCGAATCAAGGCTCACAAAATTATCATATCTCCAAGGCCTGTATGGAAATGCAGAACCTGCCCTATGTTCGGCAAAACACCATCATGCCCACCCCTTGTACCTTCCTGGCAAGAATCCCTATCGTGGTTAAAACGTTTTAGCAATGCCTTGCTTATTAAATTTGAAGTGGAAACAAAAAATTTCCAGCAGGATAAACGAGAGATATTGAACTATCTACTGGAAAAGGAAGCTCAGCTATTTAGAGAGGGCTTTTTATATTGCATGGCGCTATTTCCAGGAAATTGTAATCTTTGCGATCAATGCAATTTTCAAAAAAAGGGTGAATGTCCCCAGCCCTCCAGGGTAAGACCTTCAATGGATGCGATAGGGGTTGAGTGCAGCTCAATTATTGATATCAATTTCAGCGAACCTGTTTTATACGGGCTTTTGCTGATAGACTAGCTAATAATTTCTACTTACGCCTTACCTTGCGTACAATATAAGCTACATTGGACTCAAGTACGCCAATTTTTTTTTCCATTCGTACAATATTACCATCAGTGCTGATAATAATTCCTTC
>JASFBJ010000167.1 GCA_030149585.1 Desulfobacterales bacterium
GTTTTGACAAAAAGAACTTCCGACCCGTGTTTACTGAGCTCTTTGGTCACTTTTTGTCCCTGAGTCTCGTCCAGTTCGGCAATCACAACATTGGCCTTTTCTTTGACAAAACCATGACTAATTGCACGTCCGATATTTGAGCCGCCACCTGTAATAATAACTGTTTTACCTGCTAAATCCAAATCCATTTTTGACCTCCATGTTTTCCTGTTTTTTAAAATAAACGATTTACAGGGAAAAAATATACTGACCTCTCCTCGTTAAAATCGCTTAGGGTTCAGTATTAATATGAATCTTCTATTTTCCCAATATAGCGATACTGACAACATTTCTATTGGGAATTCCGCCAAGGTTATGGGTTAAACCAAATTTCGGATCTTTCACCTGCCTGTCTTTGGGCCATCTCCCCAAAAGCTGGTTATACACCTCATAAAGCATTCTAATACCAGAGGCACCAATGGGATGGCCGAAACATTTAAGGCCACCATCTGACTGGCAAGGAACAGTGCCGTCCAGATCATAAAAACCATTTAAGATATCTTCCACAGCTCCACCACGAGAAGACATCTGTAAATCTTCCATGGTAACCAGTTCAGTAATGGAAAAACAGTCATGAACCTCCATCATACTGATCTCTTCCCTGGGATTTTTGATTCCAGCTTCCTCATATGCTTTTACCGCAGCCCTGGTAGTGGATAGAACACTGGCGCCATCCCAGTCTGTATACATGGCCTCTTCTCCTGAACTGCAAGCTACCTGCAGAGCCTTGACATAAATAATATCCTGATTCTTCTTGAGACTTTTAGCTATTTCAGGGGTTGTTATAATTGCCGCTGCCGCTCCATCACTTACACCGCAACAATCAAAGAGACCCAGAGGGTATGCTATCATTGGAGCATTTAGTATTTGTTCAATTGTAGGAGTGCTTCTAAGATGTGCGCGGGGATTTTTTGAACCGTTTTGATGGCTTTTCCAGGAAACATGTGCCATGGCTTTTTTTAATTTTTCCATGGGCACCCCGTATTTTGCTTCATAGGGAGTTGCAAGCTGGGCAAATCCGCCAGGGGCTGTCCGGTTGGGCCCCACCAGCACCTCGAGCTGACCATCAGCCACACCAGCGGGCAATCCGCCGTAGCCGGTGTCTTTAAGCTTCTCCACGCCTAAAGCCAGACAGATATCATAGGCGCCGGAAGCTACTGCATAACAGGCGCCGCGAAATGCCTCGGTTGCCGTTGCACACTTATTTTCTACCCGGGTAGCAGGTATAAAAGGCAACTTTAATGTCTCTGCCAGAGGAATTGCTGATTTTCCAACATTGACTTCATCAAAATATACGCCCAGCCAAGCCGCCCCTATCTCCTTTTTTTCAATGCCTGCATCTTTAATGCAATCAACAAAAGCCTCAATCATTAAATCCTGGGCGCTTACTTCCCATCGTTCACCGAATCGCGCACAACCCATCCCCAGAATCGCCACCTTGTCTTTAATTCCTGTTGCCATTTATTTCTCCTCCATGACCGGTACTGCTTTCCAGAAATACCGGGTGATATCTCTTCTTTCGTCAAAATACTTGATACGGAAACTAAACGATACAGGCATTCCAACAGAGAGTGATGCCACGTCACAATCCGTAAAATCCATCATCACCTTTCCGCCACCTTTAAATAGAATATTACCGTAAATTTGCGGCGGATTCATCGAGGCAGCCAGGTTGTCTCCGGTAAAACTGGCAATTTTTGCTTCTTTATCTGAAAAACGGTAGGGTTCCATTTCGTCTATGGCACCGCAAGAGGGATTTACGCAAATTCTCTGAGGGGGAAACTGCGGCGTACCGCACTTAACGCACCTGCTGCCAAAAAATCCCATAATCGCCTTATTGGACCGCGCCATCGAGGACCACCGTGTTGTTAAATCTTCCTCGCTCCTCAACCCCTTATCAATTGGAATAATATATCGCCAGGCAAGGTATTTCGCATATTTGTCCAGTTCTATGCCATTGGCCAGGTGCCATGAGACCCCTTTTTTCTTTTTTAACTGGTTTATTTTATCTGTGACCTCAAAATAAAGAGCATCACATCCACTGCCGAAACTAACCACCATAATCTTATCTCCGGCCTTTGCCTCCTCCAGTGCGGCGGCAAGCATCATAAGTGATTGGGCAGAGCCCATATCCCCGACCTTATCCAGCATGATATCCTGAACTTTGCCGGGATCCATGCCCAGTTTTGCATTCAGTTTTTTTCTCTCCGGTATGTAGTGACAGCTATATATTACCTTGGAAAAATCGTTGATTTGCATCTGGTATTTTTTCAATAATCCTTCAACAGCCTTTGGAATCAACTTTTCATACCCAAGATCCCTGATCCATCGATCTTCCCACTGCCGGTCAAATTTTGAGTTCATCCCCCGGATATGATCACCAAAATCCTCGGTGATACTAAAGGCCCCCTTATATTCCGCTATAACATCTTGATCACCAACCAGAAAAGCTGCTGCTGCATCACCGAAATTCATCTCCTGGGGACTTCCCATCTTGCCAAGACGGCAGTCGGATACGCAGGCGAGCATGTTGTTGACTCCGCCCGATGCCACGGCTTCAAAAGCTGAAATCAGCGCAGAAGTCCCTGATCTAAGGGAACCGGAAAAATCGGCTGACCGGACGTTTTCATTCATGCCAAGGGCTGCAGCAATAAGCCCTGCATTTTGTCTTTCTTTAAAGGGCATGGTTGTAGAACCAAAATAGACTCCTTCCAGATCGCCTTCCTTGATTTCCTCCATACAATTTATTCCAGCAGATACAGCCATGGTAAGGCTGTCCTCATCACTACCGGCTATCGCCTTTTCTCCCCTGGACAGAGCAACCGTCGCAGGATTGAGCCATCCCATTGCATTAAAAATTTTTTTCCGGATCAAACGATACCGGGGGATATAAGTCCCGTAAGAACGAATTCCAACCATTATTCTTTCTCCTCTTGGTTTCTACTTAAAGTCATAACCGTTTATTAAAATAAAGGAAGTATGCTGTTTTATTTCAGTACACATATTTCAAAGCCCTATAAAATATCCACAAAATCTTATTTGCGCGGAAGCTTTAATACCTGGGTGGCGATAATAGTCCGCTGGATTTCGGAAGCGCCGCCCCAAATAGTAAGGCTTCTGGCATTTACCCAGCCCATGGTAGCCTGGTGAACCGGATTGCCGTACTCTTTAAGGTTATACCAGGACTGGCCATAGGGCCCCATAACTTCGATACTCAGATCCATTACCCGTTGATAGAGCTCAGCTCCATATGCTTTCAAAAAGGAAGTCTCAGGACCCGGTGCCGAGCCGGACTGCAATTTTGAAAGTATTCGGAAAAAGGTATAGAGAAATGCCTTGCAATCGACGTCCAGTACAGCAAGCTTTCTGCGAAAAACAGGGTCTTCCAGTAATGGTTTCCCTCTAAAATTTATTTTTTCAGCGTTTTTTACAACAATTTCCAGCGCAGCTATCACCTCGCCGACCGGAAAGGCATTAAGGCGCTCGTGTTCGAGCAAGACCTTGGCAATGTTCCAGCCCTCGTTGATTTTTCCCACCAGATTCTCCTTGGGAACCCGGACATTATCGAAAAAAACTTCGCAAAAAGGCTCATGGTCCGTTAAAGCTTCTGTGGGACGAATTGTTATGCCAGGAGATTTCAGATCCACCAGCAAAAAGCTGATACCCTGCTGTTTCTTTCCTGATGTGTCTGTTCGAACCAGCATAAACATCCAATGAGCATAATCCGCCATACTGGTCCATATTTTTTGTCCGTTCACAATAAAATCATCACCATCCAGGACAGCCTCTGTGCTCAGATTAGCCAGATCCGATCCAGCATCCGGCTCGGAATATCCCTGAGCCCATTGGATTTCACCCGATATCATGTCTGGAATAAAACGCTCCTGCTGTTCTTTTGTACCAAACTGCAAAAGTAAGGGCGTCAGCATGCCGATGGCAATCAGTTTTGTTTTCAATCTTGGGGCGCCTGACCTGGCATATTCATAGCCGAAGATAAAGTTTTCAGTCTGACTGAAACCGGATCCTCCCCACTTTTTATCAATTTCCGGGGCAACCCACCCTTTTTGATAAAGTTTTTTATGCCACTTGACCATTAATTCCGTATCAAGCGAACTTCCTCCCAGGGTTTGATCTTTAATTTCATCTGAAACATTTTCTTTCAGCCACAGCCTGACTTTGTCCCGAAATTTTTCTTCATTTTTGGAGTACGATATCTGCATTAAAATCTCCTTATGATAGCGGACGGTTTAGTGTTAGATAGCGATCATAATGATAATCGCAGTCTCCAAAAAGAATTTCAGCAACCTTCGCCCGTTTGAAAAAAAAACCTATATCAGCCTCATTGGTAAAACCAAATGCACCAAATAACTGGATAGCGATTTTGGTGTTCTCAATATAGGCATGAGAGCACTTGGCTTTGGCAATTGATACGGCCGACACTCTTTCATCAGATTTCTCAACCATTGAAGCCATGGCATAATAAACAGCAGAGATGGCCAGCTCCTGGTTAATAAGCATATCAGCGGACTTATGCTGCAATGCCTGAAAAGATCCAAGATGCTTGCCGAACTGAATCCTGTCTGAAAGATGGCGAACCGTCAGGTTCAAGGTTGCTTTCATTCCGCCTATCATCTCTGCGCAAAGACCTGCCGTGGCCTGATCAATCACATCACACATCAGGTTATAGCCATGATCCACCTCACCGATTATATCGCCCTCACTTACCATGACCTCATTTAGATCGATACTTGCGGCATTCCGGCCGTCCATGGTTTTCACAGGCCTTATTTTTAACCCGTCGGCATTCTTGTCAATGATGAAAAGGGTAATTCCCTCTCTGTCATCAACCGCTCCTGAAGTGCGTGCCGATACTACAATCTTGTCTGCACCAGAGCCATCAAGAACAAATATCTTTTTCCCTGAGATGGAAAAATTTTCCCCACTCTTTTTGGCACCGGCTGCGCAAAAATTGGGGTCATACCTTCCCCCATCTTCCAGGTACGCAAGCGTCATCAAAAGCTTGCCTGATGCGATTTTCGGCAGAAAATTTTTTTTCTGCTCCTTAGAGCCACCCGACAAGATTAAGTTTCCACCCAGCAATACAGTTGATATCCAAGGCTCTGGAAGCATTCCCCTGCCGAATTCTTCGAGCAAAGCCATTGCATAACTAAGATCCATCTGTGCACCGTTATATTCCTCAGGATAAATAAGACCAAGCCAGTCCAGTTTAGCCATTTTTTTCCAGACTTTTCTGGAATATTTTAGAGGCGGCTCCTTTTTTAATTCCCTTAAGCGATCAAAGGAGTGCTCCTTTTTAATAAAATCCCTGGCACTATCCTGCAACATCAAGTGCTCTCTCGTAATTTCCAAATCCATAACCTACCCTCTTTACATTAGGCGAAAGTCCGTAATAAATCCGACTATTTCATTATTATTTTAACTCTTGTTTTCAAATACTGGTCATAGTCTTTTTCCATAAAACGCAAAAAATCAGGCTGACGTTTTTCAAAAAATGCAGACTGGGCCTCCACCTGTTCCTCACTTTTCATAAAATCAGGAAACATCAGTGTCTGCAAATCCCCGGCATTATCATATTTCATATAATTAAATTCCTGATCAAATGTAGTCTTCAACATCTGAATGCAGCTGGGACTTTTCTCCAATATTTCGGTGCACCACTTATCTACTTCTTCATCGATTTTATCGAGAGGAACAACAACGTTGACAAGCCCCATCTCAAGAGCCTCCTGCGCACTGTATCGACGGCAGAGCATCCACAGCTCTCTTGCCTTTTTGGCACCTATCACTCTTATAAGATATTGAATCGGCCAGCCAGATGCAGGGCTTCCCACTCGAGGACCGTTCTGTGCAAACCTGGCATTATCAGCAGCTATGGTAAAATCGCAGCAATAAGCAATGTGGTTTCCGCCACCAACACACCACCCTTTTACAACAGCAATAATGGGCTTTCGAGAGGCAGTAATAAAATCGTTGGCGTGAAAAAATATCCGGTCTTCAAATTCACCTTCAGCCTCTGCTCCAACATCCCCGCCTGTAGAAAAAGCCTTGTCTCCCGCTCCGGTCAAAATTGATACACCAATGGAAGGGTCCTTATTAACATCGAGAACACATTCCCAAATATGTCGGATGGTTTCCCCGGTAAAAGCATTCAGACTCTTTGGCCGGTTGATGGTTATCCTGGCTGCCCCTCCTGTCTTAAAATACTTTTTTTCATAAATTAAATCATCGTAATCGTA
The DNA here is from genome assembly GCA_030149585.1 of Desulfobacterales bacterium. Taxonomy (GTDB): domain Bacteria; phylum Desulfobacterota; class Desulfobacteria; order Desulfobacterales; family JASFBJ01; genus JASFBJ01. The sequence continues at coordinate 6,297 of JASFBJ010000167.1, forward strand.
TTCTTCTACCTTTTTCCACTCATTATGCGTCGGTATTGCCATTTTCTTTCTCCTTTTTTATCTTTTAATTTATTTGTTAATATTAATTATTCAACGTTATTAGTTAAATCTAATATTAATGATATTGGCTGATCATCGGAAAGCCAGGGCATGTGTGCTATAACCCCATGAATTTGCCTATAATGGCCTTCATGATTTCGTTGGTGCCGGCAAAAATCGGCATTGACCGGGCATCCAGCCAGGGCCGTACTATGGGGCAGTTTTCAAGTGTGGCATATTCGCCCAACATATCCATACATCGTCCGCCCAATTGTTTGGCCATTTCGCTGATCCAGTATTTGGCCATGGAAGTTTCAATGATGATATTTTTGTCTTCCATATGCTCAACAATCAATTTGTCGATAAAGGTTCTTCCAATTTTTACATCTGTAGCCATTTCTACCAGAGCAAACTGATTGGCCTGAGACTTTGGAACCGGCTTTCCATGCCCGGAATTTTCTTTAAAATATTCCATTGTCCAGTCCAGAATATACTCTGCGCTGGCCATGGAAACCAGAGCAGTGAGAATACGCTCCTGTTGAAGCTTTTCCATAAGCATTCCCCATCCTTTCCCCTTTTCTCCCAGTCGGTTCTCTTTTGGAATTCGGCAATTTGAAAAAAAGAGTTCAGATGTATCCTGGCTGTGCAGGCCCATTTTATTGAGCTTTTGCCCCTTCTCAAATCCTGGAGTCCCCGTCTCCACAAGGTAGATGGAAATCGCATCATTCGAATCTTTTACAGCGGGATCCCGAGCCACAAGAACCACCAAATCACTGTTAATACCATTGGTTATGAAAATCTTGCTCCCGTTGATAATAACCTCATCACCGGTTTCTACAGCTGTGGTGGTTATTGAAGCAATATCACTGCCTGTGTCTGGTTCGGTCATGGCAAAGGCGGTAATTATCTCTCCGGTAATACATCCAGGTAAAAATTTTTTTTTGTTTTTCTCGGAAGCAAATGAGTCAATATAGGGAATAATCATATCGCTGTGGGCTGTTGGACCCAGCCCATTATGATTGGCCCGAACCAGTTCCTCTGTTACGATCACCCCGTTGAGAAAATCACCCCCAAGCCCCCCATACTCTTTGGAAACGCTGGTACAGAGAAGTTTTTCTTCTCCCATACGCTTCCATGCGCTTCTTGGCATGATTCGCTCTTTCTCCCACTGGTCAATATTGGGGGTTATTTCCTTTCTCATAAAATTCCGAACCTTTTCCCGGAACTGATGATGCGCTTTTGAGTAATGAATAATCTCCATATAATTTCCTTTAATCATTTACAATTTTTAAAATAAATTACGCAACACCTGAAATTCGCATCCGAAGTTAATAAAGTGTCTGCCAGCGCAATATTGAGAAGTTACATAAATGCAGGATTGCGGTAAGAGCAATGGTCCGCATTTTTTTACAGAGTCGGATTATATTAGATAAGAATAGCAAAATCTTTGCCAAAAATGAGCCGTACCAGGATAGAGAAGGGTAAGTAATTAATTTTAAAGCTTTTTTTTATTTATTATATTCATAAAATACCAAATAAAACATAAAAAGCAAATAATTAAAATAGTATAATGAATAGAAACCGCTACACCCAATTTTTAATATAAAAATAACTGCTTGATATAAAAGCTTATTACTGAAATATATATTTTGAATAGCATTTTCTATATGTAGAATTTTCTATTCATCAGCTTGTTAAATTAAAGCATAGGCAGGAAAAAAATAAAAAGAATTATCACTACGCAAATAAAATAACAATCTATATTATTTTCAATGGGT
>JASFBJ010000419.1 GCA_030149585.1 Desulfobacterales bacterium
AACGAGACTCAAAAAAAGATTTTGCCAGGTTTCTGCAATATTCAAAAGCTTCTTTTGGGCCATCGTGAATTTTAAGGCTGGGACAAACTATAAAAATTTAAATATTTTTGACAAACAGTACGTTGAGCATCTTTCATACCAGAGAGATCCGTTTAGAACCGGCATTAAGGTGCCGGAAATCGGACGAAATTTTTATATGAATATTGCCTGTAAATGGTAATTTAGATTGGCAAACCCTATTTTTTAAAGATCTTTTTTCCGAAAATTCAAGTATATATTATACTGAAAAATTTGGATGGGGTTCTATCTTTCCGCTGTCAAAATAGATTGTGCGATCAGCAAGTTCATCAATTTTAGAGCGCAGGTGGGATGTAATAATTATTGTTTTACCCTGAGTCTTGAACTGATTCACTATTTGAATAAAATTTTCAGCATGTTTGATATCTATATTAGACAGAGGTTCATCAGCAAGTATTATATCCGGTTCATTGATTAATGCCCTTGCTATTGCCACAAGCTGCTGCTGTCCTCCACTTAGTTCCTGGGCCATGAAATCGGCTCTGGTCTCGAGATGAAATGTTTCCAGGAGAATTAAAGCTTTTTCCCTGCGCTCTTTTTTCGACAGGCCCAATGGAAGCAGGGGAATCGCTACATTTTCCCATGCTGAATATCCTGTAATAAGGTTAAACTGCTGAAAGACAAATCCTATTTTCTCTGTTCTTATGGAAGCAAGAAAATGATCAGGCCAATGGGAAACCTTCTGATTATCTAACCAATAACTTCCGTTTGTAACCCTTGTTAAACAGCCTATTATGTTAAGCAGAGTGGATTTGCCTGAACCGGACGGCCCTTTAAACATGACAAGCTCGCCTTTATCAATATTTAAAGATACATTATCTAATGCATTTATCCAGACCTTGCCTGATTGAAATTTTTTCGATACGTTTTCAAGTTTTATCATAATATTTATACCCAGGAGCCAATTTTAAATCAACTCCTTATTGCCTCATCAGGATCTATTGTCCCTGCAAGCCAGGCAGGTATTGCGCTGACAACGGTAATGGGCACAACCCCCAAAAGAAAAAGGATGAATAATGAACCAAGATCACAACTTACAGGCACAGGAAATTTAGGGTAAACACTGGCGCAGCCAAGGCAATAACCCGATATTCCAGGGGTGCCCATCAATGCATAAACACATCCGATCAATATTCCGAGTATACTTCCTGAAAGCCCGCAAATCAGGCTTTCAATCATTTTAAGTTTTATAATATCTCCGGTTTGCCAGCCCACAGCCTTTAAAATTCCTATTTCTTTGCTCACGTCAACGCTGATATGGGCTGATTGAGCCCAGACCAGAAGCAAAAGGACAAAAAGCATTATCAACCACATGGCCTGGAATGTCCCTCCCCTGCGCCCGAATGCCTCTTTAACAAGATTCGTCAAGGCTTTACTTGTCATAACACGCGTATTTTCAAAAAGCCTGGTAATCTCGAAGGCAACTCTGTCTGCATATACGGGATCATCAACATAAACCAGGAGGTCACTGGCTTCATTCTTGTTATAACCGAAAAACTCCCTTGCATCCTCGTTGGATACAAGGATCAAATCAGCACTGTATATCTGAACCTTATTATTAAAAATACCTGCTACCTCAAATTCACCATGATTACCCAGCATATCTTCTATTTCTATTTTATCACCAACTCTTTTTATATCTTTAACATCAACTCCAAATTTTTTGGCAATATCAATACTATCTCCAACGTCAAATCCAAAGCTTTGGGCAACACCGTAACCTAAAATAGCTTTTTTACGATCACCAGGCATCAGACAATAACCATCCTGAATTGCCTTTAATAATTTCATGCCATGGGGAAGATGGTCTATGTCCAATCCCATCAGTGTATATGATATGTCAACCCCATCAATATTAAGAGGTATATAACCCCAGACCCTGGGAAAAACATGTTTAACATGGGATATTTTTTCAATTTTTGTTTTAATATCTAAAGAAACAGTTTCCACGCGGCCGGCCTTAATCCCCTGCACTGTTATGTCTGCCAGAAAATCTTTTGCTATCTCAGCGTCTTTTATAAATCCGCCTCTTGTAAACATCATGAATGAAGATACAGCCATTGTAATAATTAAAGGGACTATTATGGCTATTGTTTTGGCCCTGAATCGACGCAGATTTTCAGCCGCCATAAGGCATATGTTTATTTGTTTAATTAGGCTCATGATCTTTTTTTATTTATTTTTTTCTGATAATATATGATTTTTCTGAGTATAGTTTCCGGATATCCACAATATCACAGTCTGAATGAAAACAGAATCCACCCGGGATATCGCTTCGTCTCGCATAGATCCCCTCAACAATATTTCTGGATGTACAGCACTGGGCAATTATCGGGATACACGGGCCTCCTAATGTTTCAATTACCACCATCCGCATCTGTGCAGCAGACGATCTCTTTAAACTGGTGTTTACCCATTCATTCTTAAAATATAGAAAGAAGAACAAAATAAGCGCTATAAAAATCAGTTTAAAAAATTTTTCATTAATTATGGCTTTAAACATGAT
>JASFBJ010000420.1 GCA_030149585.1 Desulfobacterales bacterium
AGCTTCTTTGGGAGGTTATAGAGCGCCTCCCCCAAATCCGTTATAATCAGCGAATTTTTACGTTTATGCGTCCACTCTAAAGATAAAACCAAAATAATTGTTTTTAACAAGTTTGAGAAGGAGAATAGTAAATCTTTTGACTTCTTAGGCTTTACATTTTACCTCGGATTAACAAAAAGTGGTATGGTTGTACCTAAACTGAAAAGCTGTGGTAAGAAGATAAGAAGTAAACTTACCAGAGTAAATCTATGGTGCAAAGAGAATCGTAGTACTTACCCATTACAGGAATTTTGGAAATCTTTTTGTAGGAAACTAAGAGGTCACGTTCAATATTATAGTATATCCTTTAATTATAAAGCTGTTCAAGGTTTTATACTTAAATCAGTAAAAATATTTTTCAAATGGATAAACCGACGTAGTCAAAGAAAATCGATGACTTTTGATAAGTTTGCACTGTTTCTTTCAAAATTTCCACCTCCTAAGACAAAAATATATCATAGACTATTTTGAATACCAAATGTTACAAAGATATAATCGTGAGCCTATTGCCTTAATTGGGCACGATGGGTTCTAACGGGGATTCCCTCAGGTGACTGTGGTTTTTACCCAATCGGCTGATTAGCGACATTATATTTGCGGAAAAATTCCGCCGATAATTGAAAGATTAAGAGCCATGTCGCCTTTTTGGCATGAAAAATAGCGTTTTTTTCAACCGGATCCATAACTGTGCAGACCCGGAAGAAAATTAACCCCAAAATAGGTAAACAGCACTGCCGCAAATCCAATAACAGAGAGCCACGCGATTCGTTTGCCCTGCCAGCCTCGCATTAACCTGGCGTGCAAGAGGATAGCGTAAATAAACCAGGTGATTAATGACCAGGTTTCCTTGGGATCCCATGACCAATAAGTACCCCAGGCTGAATTAGCCCATACAGCGCCTGTAATGATTCCAATAGTAAGAAAGAGAAAACCAAAAGTTACCATTTGATGAGTCAACTCATCCAGTACCCCTGCTCTTGGGAAATGCTCGTTAAGCCAGCCACTCTTCCCTCTTTCTTTTTGTCCAAACAAATAAATCAGGCTGAGTCCAAAAGCAATGGCAAAGGCTGCGTAGCCGAAAAAACAGGTAACCACATGGGCGATCAGCCAGTTGCTTTTCAAAGCCGGAATCAATGGTTGAATCCGGTCGCTGATATTCGGGGACAAGGAGGCATAGGCCATTGCCAGAAAAGCGATCGGAGTAACAAATGCCCCGATTATATAATTCTTGTATTTTTTTTCCAGTACCAGGTAAAATACAACCAGAGTCCAGGAAAAAAATACCAGAGATTCATACATATTGGATAAAGGGGCATGCCCTATTCCAAGTTTATAAGACTCAATCCAGCGTTGAAGGATACCTGTAATATTGCCCAAAACTCCTGCCATGGCAACATAGCCGGCCAACCCGGATATCTTTGATTTTTTAAAAGATTTCCGAGGTTTTCTAAAAATAAGCGCGCAAATATATAAAAGGGCTGCCAAACCGTAAATAAAAGTTACTATGGATAATATGGTCGAACTGTTCATTGAAATTCCTTTTTAGATTAACTTAAATCAGCCAGTTTATGTGAGATCCTGCGAATTTTATTTTCCATACCCAGTTTGTTTTTATTGGCGATTCCGCTGACTGTTATCACGCTGTTTTCAGAGCCTTTACTAATTTTTATACAGATGCTTTGATGTGACATAAAAAAAGTTATAAAGCAGCCAACTATCATTAAAATAAAACCGAAATACACAACCCAGACTCCTGGATCTTTTGTTATCTGCAGGCCTGTATAATATTTTTGGGCAGGCTGTCGATGCATCGGCAAAACCTTTTCATCTTTTTTTGCAATGGATATAAACATCGCTCCTTTACGCATTTTATCAAAATTGGGAAATCCCAGGGACAACTGCACCCTTGCTGGCGTTCCCTGGCTGGGTGTTAGTATTCCCAGATAAGCAGCTCCAATATTTTGTCCCATAAATAAGGCTGCCGGCGTAAATTCAACAAGCATTATTTTCCCTGTGTCTTCGGGCATATTTAGAGGTTGCCCCAGACGGGTATTTTTCCTGTAGGTCATGCCCGTAGCATTACTGGTAAAAATAAGACTGATCTCTTCTTCAGGCTCAGGTGGCAGGCTGTCCTCTTTTTTTGGGAGCTCAGGCTGTATTTTACCGTAACTTGCTTGAAAAATATTGATCCCTTTATAACGCAAAGGATCATTAACAATAACATTTCTTTTTAAAACTTCACGGCCCTGTTCCAGGATAGTCAAGCTGGAACGATACTCTTTTGGCGCTCCATTGCGATAAAATGAGATATCAAAGTCATCACAGCGAATGGAAAATCCAAGTGGTAAAATTTTATTAGTGTAACGCAGTTGAACATGATCAATTGATTGTCCTTCAGGTATGGTAATAAACCCGTCAAAACCCAAAAGGGAGCCTATTATGCCACCTATCAACAAAAAGACAATACTGGAATGCACAATATATACGCCCAGCCGGGTCCAACGCCATTTTTCTCCAAAAAGGAACAGACCCTTTTCAGTCTT
>JASFBJ010000421.1 GCA_030149585.1 Desulfobacterales bacterium
GTTAAACAAATTTAAAAGAGATCTGTCTGATTTGATTAGGCAAAAAAGATGCCGGAACCTAACCTAAATCTATACGCCTGCTTGTGGAAGTTATTTTGTCCCCGTTCCTTATCTGACAATATATAGATATTTTTGCAAATTAACTATTTTTAATAATATTTATTAAACAAAGCATTTTGTCAAATTAAAAATCAGGAAATAATGTGTCAACTTTCTTTACAATATGTAAATAATATCGTTGCGATATTAGGATATCAGAGACAGGCAAATTAGACTGAAACAAGGAAAAATTGGAAATGAAAAAAAAGATGTTTGACAAAAAGAATAGATAGTTGTATAAAAATAAAATATTTATAAAATTTAGATCCAGGAAGGATCATTAGTAAATATATTTAAAATTTAAATTAATTTTAAGGGCCACGAAGGCTATAAACCCGGCAAAAGCTGGGAGCTTTCGTGGCCTTTTTTTATTTTAAAGGCGCCAACCGGAATTTTTTAGTACAAAATGTCTAATAAAAGGAGAAAAATTATGAGAAGAAGATGTATGCAAATTATCTTGATTGCAGTATTGGTTATCTGTACGGCTCAGGGTCTTTGGGCCTCTGAGGTAAAGGGCCTGATAAAAGATGGTATGCAGGACCTGAAGATTGAAAAGGGAAGTCCCAATCTTTTGGCACTCACTAATGCGACTTATGTGAAGGTGAATGGCGAGACAAGCGAAGGATATTTGGATATGATCAGGGAATTAACAGGATGTTCCATTGGCAAAGGCAACCTTTTGTTATTTCATCGCCCTATAACCTATCCTTTGAAGGTTGTACTTTTCAGAAAGGACACCAAAGATAGTGTGATTATAACTCTGGATGGAAATAAAACAGAGAAAATTAAAATAAACCTGGACGGCGACATGGCTGCCAGTACGGATGGGTGGGAACAGATACAAAAAAAGATCAAAAGTGTGCCGGACACTTTCAGCATTATAACTATTGCAAATGCCTGGGCAAAAGGCGCACCTTATGATTTCCTTAAGTGTTGCGAATTTCATAATCATCTATGCCCTGGTGTCAGCTCTGGCTATCAAATCGTACAGTTTATTCTCGAAAGATATCCATTAAAGAAGGCGGAAAAGTACGTCTGGATCTCATGCCCGCCATGGTGCAAGGACGATGCCATTCAGATACTTTTGGATCTTACTCCCGGTAAGCGGAGCATGTTTGTAAAAAATCTTTCAGAAGATCAGAAAAAGGCTGTTTCAGGTGAAAAGAAAAACGATAATATTGCTGGAATACTGGTGATATGGGATAATAAGGGAAACAAGGGGAGAGCGATCGCTTTCCGGTATAACTGGGGAAAGCTTTGTGAGGTTTCCGGTGTTAAGAAAAAAGATTTTAAACCAAAGGGAGGAAAAAAGAATCCTGTTTTCTGGACCACCAGGGTTAAGTGCAACTGGGGCCTTATGCCGTATTTGGACAAACCTGAAAATTTTGTGAAGGTGGTCAAAGAACTTGAGATAACACCTCAGATGTACGGCAAAATGATATCAGCAGGTGTGAATCCGTATAAAGTGCTGGGCCTTAGCAAATAATCTAAAAGAAGGTGTCAGTTTGCAACCGTACTGAAATATATAGATAATCTATAATAAAGGAGTGTGGGAAGAAAAGATAATAGACTGAAAAATAAGATGGAAGGCAGCCGCCACGGTCAATGGAACTGGCTGCCTTCCCCTGTTTGCCGTGTAAAAATCACGGCAGATCCAGGCCGAAACACGGCAGAGGATTCTGCCGAGCTCTTTTATTTTTATAGGAGGCTAAATGTTTGTTGTCAAGGGTAATTTTTAAGAACAACTGACTTATTTAAACAAATGTATGCAATAACTCTATAGCAGGATCAGACCTGATTATGAAAAGAATACGAATCTTCACCTTCCTTGTTTTTTTACTGCTTTTAATCCTTGCACCTGGTTTAGCGGATGCTCATAAACTCAATGTATTTGCATGGGTTAAAGGGGATATGGTTTATGTTGAAAGCAAATTAAGCGGAGGAAAGAAGATTAAACAAGGCAGGTTCATAATTTATGACCAGCAAGGAAACAGTATTCTTGAGGGGATAACGGATGATAAGGGAGAGTTTTCATTCAGGGTTCCCTGGAAAACCACGCTGAAAATCGTGGTCATTGCAGGAACAGGTCATAAGGGCGAATGGACGGTGCCTGCTGAAATATTTGAAGACAGCGCCGAAAAACCAGTTGAACTGGAAAGCATAATAATCACGGGTAGAAAGATTGAAGAGCGGCTCTCTGGAGAACTTGCGGACTTCGGTCATCAGGTAGAAATTATCACAGGTAAAGAAATAGAAGAGGCAGGTTTTGTGGACCTTAACCAGGCATTGGAAGTGCTTGTTCCCGGGCTTTTCATTTCCGTCAAGGGTGGTAGAGGAGACTATGCCACAGCAAGGCTTCACGGAGGAGCACAAATTCTGTGGCTCCTTGATGGAGTCAGGCTCAACAACCGTCTTTATGGATCCGGTTATATGGATACCATCAGCGTGAAGATGATTGAGCGCATTGAAATATTAAAGGG
>JASFBJ010000020.1 GCA_030149585.1 Desulfobacterales bacterium
AGAGGAATGCCTTTAAGTCCATCAGCGTTAGTAATCCCGGTATCAATTTCAATATCAGTACTTGTGTCGAAAACAGCGATATAAGCGGTGTTGGTGGGAGCCCAGCTATTATTACGATCCACTCGCTTAACAGTAATAAAAAGTTTCCCATCTACAATTACACCAGTATCCATCTCCGGTATTCCATCGGAATCAGCATAGTCGGAAAGATCCAGTTCACCGATTTTAAAATCATCTTCAGTCGTAGCTGCAGGATTTACAATCCAGGCTTTTGTGCTACCTAACCTTAATACATATGCCTTTTCAGCGCTGACAAAAATCATGCTGTGAGGGTTGCAGGATGTGTCACCATCATCTGCATCCATGGTTGAATACTGCCAGATCGCGGTATCTGGAGCGCTGATATCGAATTTGGTAATATTATCGGCACTAAACTTTTCAATACGATAAAAATACTGACCATAAGCTGCAACACCGATGTCTGATATTGTGGGCAATATCTCAGTTTCAACAACACGTGGGCCGCCAACCGGATCCACCGAGGCAACTGCATGGGCTCCACTTGAATAATCGGCAGCAGCAGTGGCTATAACAGCAGTCTGGGTAACCGCGCAAAACCCTGGTATTGCCGCAAATAATAGAGCCGCAAATATTAAACATGCTAAACCTGATTTAAATTTAATTCTCCTCATAAGATTTCTCCTTTATAAAATATTATTAAATTTGCCGGTCATCATAGCATGGCCGGCAATCCAAACCGTTTTCAGCAACGGTTAAAATTCAAATTTAACAGAACCAAAATAAGATCTTCCAGGCATTGGGTAGCCATTAAAATCTTCATAATGTTCATCTTTAATATTTTTTACTCCAAAACTGATCAGAAAAGATTTATAGAGACAGGAAACACCGGCATTGATCTCATATTTATCCTCAGCTTCAAGCAGATTGGCTGTGTCATAATACATCCCTTTTTGAATATTATACTCAGTATAAAATTTTGCTCCCCTATAAAGAGCTTCCAGGCGGGCTAAATATGATTTTTTAAACCTGCCCGGCAGTTCTTTACCGTCAAAGGCTTTGATTTCATTTATATTTTCTGTTTTTTGCCAGGTAGCATTGGCAATCATATTCAAAAAATCAAACAGCTCCACCTGTACACCGCCTTCAATGCCCTGGATGCGGGCTTTGGAGATATTATCGGCCTTGCCGATTCCCCGGGCATCATAGACCCGGGTAATCATATTTTCCACCTCACTTTTAAAAAATGCCCCATGCACGCTAAAACGGTTTAACCAGTCAGGAGTTGATTGCAGATTTATTTCAGCGCCGGCATCAAAGTTAACACCTTCTTCAGCTTTAAGATCCATATTGCCCACAAAAAAACCTCTGTCTCCAAACAGTTCAAAAAACGAGGGCTCGCGAACATAGCTCGCCAGGTTTGATTTAAAAGTCAGCCAGGTTATAGGAGTGTATTTAATGCCGATTTGAGGAGAGGTATAGGTTTTTTCCCGGGATCGTTTCTCAAGATTAATCCCCCAGATGCTGGTGCCGCTTTCCAGCTCATCTTTTATATAGGAATATCGAAGGGCCGGCGTGATAATAAGTTTGCTTTGCAAAAGATATAAGCTGTCTTGCAGGCCAGTCGTATAAGTTACCCTTGAGCTGTCGTTAGGATTGCTGTCTTTTAGTTTGTCGTCAGGGTTATAAATCTCATTTCGGGCGTCAGCCATTAATGTCAGAGAATTGGTTTGTGTCAGCCACTCTATAAAAATCCCGGCACCGGTTGAGGTTGTATAATATCGGGTAAGCTGTTTGCCAAGGCCCACATGACCATGGCTATCGTCATATTCCTCTATTTTATTGGTATAATTAAGATTAGAGCTGGTATTTATATGCCATGGGCCGATATCATTGAGGGTCAGTTTTAATGTACTGATATTTCGCTGTGTTGTAAATAAAGTCTCGGTTTTTTCACTGTTATTCCAGCTTGGCAGCCCCTGCTCCTTATAAAACCACTGGTTAGCCAGATCAATTCTCGCATCTGGATTAAAATCAAAACCCAGTTTGGCAAGCACATTTTGCTGCTCAAACTGAGCATTATTACGTTTCTCTTCCTGGTCATCGTCTTTATTATACTGGGTGCCGTTGTTGTTGATAAATTTAAAATCATTATCACTGCCGAGATAATCGGCTGATACCAGATAGTCCCATTGCCCGGGTTTATGGTTGAGATAGCCGGATAGCTGACGGGTGTTAAATGAACCATACCCGCAGCTTATATTGGCTTTAAGTCCCTTTTTAGAACGCTGGGTTCGAATATTGACAACACCCCCAATGGAGGCTTTGCCGAAATTGATGGGAGTAGTTCCCCGGTAGATTTCAATTGCTTCAACATCTGCTAAGGCAATATTGCTAAGATCAACCCCGCCGCCCGAGGCGTCATTTAATAAAATACCATCCAGAAAAATTAAAACCTGCTCACTTGAAGACCCGCGCAGGGAAATAGATGAGAAACTGCCCAGCCCGCCATTTTGGCGAACCTGGATACCGGCTTCCTTTTCAATTATTTTTGCCAGATCTTCCATTTTACCTGCAAACTCTTCTTTTTTTATAATCGAAAAAAAGGCCGGTGTCTGGTCAAGATCCACATCACCGGTTTCAAAGGTCTCTTCTGATTTTTGAGCTGTCACAACCAAAGTGTCCAGTGTTACAGGTTCTGATTTTTGTGCCCAACCTTTCAAAGGAACTATCAAAAACAAAAAAATCAGGAAAAAACAAAAATGACTTTTCCAAAATTTTCTTAAAACTATCAAGCTGGATAAGTATTTTATTTTAGTCAAATCCTGTTCAAGAGAGTCTGTTAGCATAAACAAAAAAAAACCCAAATCGAAATATCGACCCGGGGAAATCCCTTTTTTATCCATAGATCTTTGGGCTAAAATTTTATCTCATAATATTAACCCCATATATTCAGGCAGGTTTTCTGACTTTCGGATCAATCTAATAACCGCGCCTTCCCGTTTTATTTTGCTAAAACAGTGGCAGCAAAGCGGTTTTCGTCCTCGATAACAGCGACGGGCCCGTCCTCGAATTTAACGAGGTTCCCTATTAAGCTCTATATGAGCACCTATTTCTGTAAAAATAGCAAAAGCTCCTGTTTTGGTCAATAATTATTTCTATATTTTTGCCAAACCAATTTCAACCTGTGCGGACGGTATTTTTCCTAACCCTATATTCGTATCTAAAAAACCATTTTGTTTTAAATTTAAAATATAAATCAAAATTTTGAAGAGGAATATATGCCCTGTCCGTACTTAATCAAGGATGAATGTCATCTAATGAATGTTGATTAAAATAACAAATTTAATAAATAGAATAATTAGTTCTTGACAAGCAGAATTAAAACGGTAAAATGAATAATCTTCATATAGTTTGAGTTTTTAAGTGTTTCTATAAATATTTTTCCTGACGATAATTGAATGGAGAGATAATGTCCTCTGCTAATTCTACAAGTATTCAAGTAAAAAATTTATCCCTTTCTTTTGGTAAAGTCCAGGCATTACAGGATATATCGTTTAGCATTGCGTCCAATCGAATTTTAGCTTTGATAGGACCTAACGGCGCCGGCAAGACTTCTATGCTAAACTGCATAAGCGGGTTTTATCATCCGCAAAAAGGAGAAATCCTTTTTAATGGTCAGGATATCAGCAAACTTTCGCCAAGTAAGCGGGCCAAACTTGGAATTTCCCGAACCTTTCAAAATATTGAGCTTTATACCGGATTGACGGCTCTTGATAATTTAATGGCCGCTCGCCATGTTTATATTAAATACGGACCCCTTGGCGGCTCTTTTTTCTTTGGACGAGCCAGACAAGAAGAGATTAAGAATCGACGGGTTGTGGAAGAAATTATAGATCTGCTGGAAATGGAAAATATTCGTTATCAGGTGGTTGAAAGCCTGGCCTACGGACTTCGCAAACGTGTTGACCTGGGCCGGGCACTTTCACTGGAACCCAAACTGCTTTTACTGGATGAGCCCATGGCTGGAATGAATGTGGAAGAAAAAGAGGACATGGCACGCTTTATTCTGGACATTCAGGAGCTAAAAAAAATTCCCATTATTATAGTTGAGCATGACATGGGAGTAATTATGGATATATCTCAACAGGTTGTGGTTTTAGATTTTGGCTGTAAGCTGGCTGACGGAACTCCGGCAGAAGTAAAAAATGATGAGAAAGTAATCCAGGCCTATCTGGGGAAAGAAACGTCTTCCAACCAGGAAACAGACCAATCATGAAAAATTCCATTCAATTAGATAAAAAAACAAATACATTAGATACTCTGCCTAAATTTCTGCTCGCCAATTATCATAGATTTGGAGCTGATTATGTCGCGACCCGTGAAAAAGATATGGGCATCTGGCAGAGCTATACATGGGCAGAGTATTATGAAATAGTAAAACATCTTTGCCTGTCATTTATTGATCTGGGACTTAAACCAGGCCAGAAAGTTGCGATTCTGGCAGAAAATAAACCCCATGCATACTGGTTTGAGCTCGCGGCTTTTTCAGCAGGTGCTGTGGTGGTGGGTATTTTTGCGGATTGTACTCCACCTGAGGTGGAATTTTATATTGCCCATTCTGAATCTGTTTTCGTTATTTGCCAAAATCAGGAGCAGGTTGACAAGGTGCTGGAAATTAAAGAAAAAACACCTTCACTTAAAAAAATTATCTATTGGGATGAAAAAGGATTGTGGAATTACAGGGATCCGATCTTAATCACCATGGATGAAATGCTCAAGATTGGAAAAGGCAGAGCTAAGGAACACCCAACAGCCTTTGAAGATTCAATTGAAAAGACCAGTGGTGAAAATCTTGCCGTCTTTTTTTTCAGTTCAGGCACAACCGGCCTGCCAAAGGCCGCGATGGTCACCCAGCAGGCTTTAATAGGTATGGCCAGGGCCATTGACGATGTAGACCACTATCAGGTTCATGAGGAGTATCTATCTTTTTTGCCTCTTGCCTGGATTGCTGAACAACTTTTGGGAGTTGCCTGTTCTATGGTATATTCCATGCGAACCAACTTTCCGGAAGAGCCGGAAACAGTTCAGGAAAATATTCGGGAGGTAGGTCCCCAGATCGTGTTTTTCGGCCCACGCCTGTGGGAGAATCTGATTCGAATGGTTCAGGTTAAAATTCAGGATTCCGGCTGGATTAATCGTTTATTTTATAAGATGGCCTTAAAAATCGGCTATCGCATGGCAGCCTGCTCCATGATCGGCCTAAAAGCCGGCCCCGGCCTGACAGTTTTATATAAATTGGCTGATTTAATGGTTTTTGCACCATTAAGAGATAATCTGGGCCTAAGTAAAACCCGAATCGGATATTCAGCCGGCGCTGCCGTCAGTCCGGATGTAATCAAATATTTCCATGCCATTGGGGTTAATGTAAAGCAGCTATACGGCAGTTCTGAAATCGGAGTTGTAACTTGCCATCGTGACCATGCCATCAAGGCTGAATCCTGCGGACCGGCTTTCAAGGATGTTGAAATCAAGCTTTCAAAAGATGGAGAGGTTTTAATTAAAACACCGAATATGTTTTCAGGGTATTATAAAGAGCCTGAAAAAACTGCTGAATGCCTTATAGATGGCTGGTATTATACCGGAGATTTCGGTCATCTGGATAAAGATGACCATCTGGTAGTTATGGATCGGATGAGTGATCTAATGGATATTGCAGGGGGAATTAAATTTTCTCCTCAATATTGTGAGATTCGGCTGCGGTTTTCCGCTTATATAAAAGATGTTTTAGTTGTGGCCAGGCCGGATCAAAAATTTGTGGGCGCTCTGGTAAATATTGATTTGGATAATGTTGGGCAGTGGGCTGAAACTCATCATATTCCATTTACAACCTTTACCGATCTATCTCAAAAATCAAAGGTTATTGAACTGATTCGCAATGAAATTAAGATTGTAAACGAAAAATTACCTGAGTTTTCTGCGATAAAAAAGTTTATTAATATGCATAAGGAATTTGATCCTGATGAGTCAGAGCTCACAAGAACCCGCAAGCTGCGACGAACTTTTGTTGAAAAAAAGTTCAAACAGCTGATTGACGGACTTTTTAGTTCAGTAGATCAGATTGAGATAACCTCCGAGATCACTTATCGGGATGGCAGGGTCGGAAAAACTCAAAGTAAAATTAAAGTAAATATAATTTGAAAAAATAATTTTATCCATATTCTAAATTCTAAGGAGGCTTCAGCGTGCTTACCTTGCAATTTCTGACCACTGGAATTCTGACCGGTGGGATTTATGCTTTAATCGCAGTCAGTATTGTACTTGTTTATAAAGCCACCCGAATTTTTAATTTTGCAGTGGGCGAGTTATTGGCTCTGGGTGGTTATTTTTGTTATTCACTGGTTGTTTGGGCGCATTTTCCACTCTGGCTGGCAATTATCGGAGCCATGCTCATGGCAGTTATAGTAGGAGCCCTTGTGGAAAGATTGGTACTCAGGCCTCTTTTAAGCCAGCCAACATTAACAATTGTTATGGCGACACTTGCCCTTTCCAGCCTCTTGTCCGGCTTGATGTTAATGATCTGGTCCGGTTATGTAGTGACCTTTCCACGTAATTTACTTCCAGGAAAAACTTTAATCATAGGCGATGTTGTAATGTCCAACGAACTTGTCTGGGCCTTTGGTATTGCAATGGTGGCTTTTGCAATTTTAGCCTATTTTTTCAACAAAACCAAAACAGGTCTGCGCATGCGGGCTGTATCGGAAGATCATGAACTTTCCATGTCCTGTGGCATTAATATCACCTTGATTTTTGCTGTAACCTGGATTCTGGCAGTAGTACTTGGCTCTCTATCTGGTTTTCTTTTGGGAAATCGTTTAGGCCTGACTCCTGCCATTACCCCCCTGATTGCTTTACGGGCGTTCCCCGCAGTCCTTTTCGGCGGACTGGAATCCTTGGTAGGCGCCGTAGTCGGCGGATTAACCATCGGGATTTTGGAAAGTCTGGTCGGGGGACTGATTGATCCTAAATACGGAGAAATTACGCCTTATATTATTTTGCTGCTTGTACTGATTTTCAGACCGGAAGGTCTCTTTGGTCTTAAACGAATCGAGAGGATCTAAAATGTGGCGACCTTGTGGTGTATTGGATGATACATATGAAAAAGATATTGCAATTATAAGAACCAGGCCCCAGTGGATCATTACCGGCCTGAGCTTATTTTCATTAATATTTTTACCCATGATGGTGAGTGGATATGTTCTCACCACGATAAATCTGACTGCTGTTTGTATAATAAGTGCTTTAGGACTTAATGTGCTTACCGGTTTAACCGGCCAGATCTCACTGGGTCAGGGTGCTTTTATGGGGGTGGGAGGTTATTCCATGATGGTGCTCATGAACCATTTTGGTTTTTCTTTCTGGCTGGCCCTGCCCTTTTCCGTTCTTAACGCAGGTTTTTTAGGTTTGCTGTTTGGCCTGCCATCATTGCGTATTAAGGGTTTTTATCTTGCAATGGCCACCCTGGCGGCTCAATTTATGATTCCCTGGGCCATTATTTATATCCGGCCTGATCTTACCGGCGGCACATCTACTGTCAGTATTCAGGCTCCAAGTTTTTTTGGAATTTCATTAACTACCCAGTCCCATATTTATTATGTTATTATGTTTTTTACGGTGCTGATTATTTTTTTGGTACGTAATCTTGCCCGCAGCAAGATTGGCCGGGCATTTGTTGCCATCAGGGATAATGATTTGGCAGCTGAAATCATGGGCGTTGAAATTTTCAGCTATAAACTTTTATCCTTTTTTATCTGCTCTTTACTGGCCGGGCTGGCTGGTTGTCTGTGGGTCATTTGGATGGGGGCCATCAATGTTGACAGCTTTACCCTCCATGAATCAATCTGGTATCTGGGGATGATTATTGTGGGAGGGCTTGGCTCAATTCCAGGCACTATTTTTGGTGTAATTTTTATACGAGCGCTGGAACTATTCGCCCAGTTTTTAGGTCCCCTGATAGCATCTTATTTTCCAGATGCAATTGGCGCTTCCATAAAAAACGGCATCAGCCCCTTTATCTTTGGCCTGGTGATATTACTCTTTTTAGTTTACGAACCACGCGGTCTGGCTCATCGCTGGGAAATTACCAAACATTTTTATCGCAGATGGCCGTTTTCTTTTTAGATCTTTATCATTTATTTTGACTAACGTTTATTTTCTAAGGGTTTGCACAAAAATAAGTTGGCAATTTTAAGCGTTGAGGCGCCAGGCCGGCAAGGCGCGAAAGTGCAGGAATATCAAGCATATTCCGAACTTTCGCAACGCAGCCAGGCTGGATGCATCGGCGCTTAAAATGTAAAATTATTTTTGTGCGAGCCCTAACCCAGTGCAAGGAGGCTAAGATGAAATTTGAGAAAATTTTCAAGGTAAGCTTTATTATTTTTTTGGTTATTTCGTTTTTTTCAGTTGCAGCTGTTCAGGCTAAAAAGCCAGATAGTATTATAATAGCTCTTTTAGGTGACCTGACCGGGCCCTATGCTCCGATTGTTGGGCCTATGGCTCCAGGAACCGAAGATGCCATTCGCTATGTAAATGATGAGCTGGGTGGTATTAATGGCGTTAAAATAAAACTTATTATACGCGATAATACGGGAAAAGCTGCTTTGGGATTACAGCAGTATGCCGAGCTTATCGGTATGAAGCCCAAACCTTTATTTTTCGGGGTTCCCCATACTCCCACGGCCGAAGCTTTAAGGGCCAAGGTATTGGCTGATGATGTACTGGGTTTTTTTCCCAGCAGTATTGAAGATATTTTTCCAGTGGGAAACACCGTGGGGTTTTATGCGCTTTATCCCTCCCATGCTGCTCTTTTTGTAAAATGGTTAAAAGAGGGTTGGACCAAAAAGAGAAATCCCAGGGTTGGAATAATCACATGGGACACCTCCTATGGCCGGGCAATTTTAACCCCGGAGTTTTATGATTATGCCAAAAAGATCGGGGTCGACATTGTCGCCACGGAATTATTTGGTGTCAGAGATGTGGATATAACAACCCAGATGGTCCGAATTCGCTCAAAAAAACCGGACTGGCTGCTCACCAACTGTCTTTCTTTATCGATTCTAAAAGCAGTTAATGAGCTTAATATGGACGTCCGTCTGGCTAACAGTGTGGGCGGAGGCTGGGGTGTGGTGCGGCTGGCTCCGGAACTTCATGAGAACTGTATTGATATCAATTCAGTAGCTTCCTATGATAACCTGGACCATCCGGGAATTCGCAAAATTCTCGAATATCATAAAAAATATAAGCGGAGCCTTAAGGAGCAAACCAACTTTTATATTTATGGATGGCAGTATGTTTTAATGGTTCATAAGGTTATCCAGGATGCGGTTGCCAAGGTGGGCTGGGATAATCTGGATACAGCCGCCATAAAAAAAGAGATGTTTAGCCTGACTGACTGGGAACCTCTGGATGGGGTGGTCAGGGTAACTTACACCAAAAAACTGCCGGCCTCGCCATGGATGAAAATTTATCGCATCCGGGGTGGTAAACTGGTTCCAGCTGAAGGCAGGCTTGGCGGTGGAAAATGGGTTCAATGCCCGGATATGACGCCTGCTAAATACCGTTAAATACGGTTTGCTGTAATTATACGCCTTTAAAATAAGCCTGGCCGCCAGAGGTCAGGCTTATAAATCAATTGTCTTGTACGGGGGTGATAACCATTCTATTTATAAAACAGATTGAGGTTTTTTATCATAATGTGATCCAGGTTCTCAGGGGGGTTTCTCTTGAAGTACCTGATGGACAGATCATATCATTATTGGGGGCTAACGGGGCGGGAAAATCAACTACATTAAAGGCTGTTTCCGGCCTGCTTAAGGCTGAAGCAGGTGAAGTAACTGATGGTGAGATTATTTTCAAAAAAGAGCGTATTGACCAGCAGCTGGCACATCGTATTGCAGCAAGGGGTATCATTCAGGTTCTGGAAGGCCGCAGAGTGTTTCAACACCTGACTGTGGAAGAAAATTTGCGTGTGGGGTATCTTGGCAGTGGTGGTGAACTCATGATTCAAAAGGGGCTGGAAGATGTTTATAAGCTGTTTCCAAAGCTGGCTCAGATGAAGCAGCGAACCAGTGGTTTTCTTTCCGGTGGTGAACAGCAGATGATGGTAATCGGACGGGCACTTTTATCAGATCCCAAACTCATGCTTCTGGACGAGCCCTCTTTAGGACTGGCACCCCTTTTAATCCAGGCTATTTTTAAAATTATCCAGCAGATTAATATTGAAAAAAAAACAGCCATGTTATTGGTAGAGCAAAACGCGCTTGCCGCCCTTGAAATCGCGAGTTATTGTTATGTAATGGAAACAGGCCGTATTGTAATGGATGGCCCCGCAGAAAAATTAAAAGAAAATGAAGATATCAAAGAATTTTATCTGGGGTTAAGCAAAGTTGGAACCCGCAAAAGCTATAAGGAAATAAAACATTATAAACGGCGCAAAAGATGGCTCTCTTAAAAGATTATTTGCTTTTTGCAACTCAAACGAGTATAGGTACAAGCGTAATTGAGTTGTTACTTAAATAGTCAAAAAATAAGCATTATGCCGATATTCGAATATCAAGCCATAACCCCTGAAAAGGGCTGCCCAAAATGTAAAACCGGTTTTGAGCATATTCAGTTTTCAAATGAAGAGCTGTTAACCAATTGTCCTTATTGCGGCGCTAAAATAAAAAAAGTGATTTCATGGTGCAGGGCGGCCATGATTGAAACATCAAAAACCTATACCCAGGCAAAAAACAATATTGCCGACTATGAAAAACAGGGTATGTGGAGCCATGCAGCCGAGCTGGCGGATAAACAGGCTGAAAAAAGTCATGATAAAAATCTTAAAATAAGAGCCCTTGATAATTATAAAAAGGCTGGATACAACCCTTCCATGCTGGATAAACATTTAAACGATGAATAATATTTTTAAAAGGTCTTAAGAACGAGCTTTATATTTCGCGGCGCCATTTTTTCCTATAAGAAACAAGAAGTTTCTTGGTAGGACAAAATAATCAATTTTTTTAAACTTTTATCTGCTATAGAATTACCTCTGAATGCCGAATCCTGCTGAAAAAAAAGATATAAAAAATCTAACCCATAAACAATTACAAACCTGGCTTGAAGATCATAAAATTCGATCCTTTCGCTCAAATCAGATCTTAAAATGGATTTACCAGCGCCAGGCTGAGCATTTTAATGAAATGACAGACGTTAGTAAACAACTCCAAAAATTGCTGGCAGACCATTTTTATATTGGCCGTTTGCAAAAAATCAAGGAGGAAACCTCATCTGACGGCTCGCGAAAATTTCTCTTTGAACTCCAGGATAAAAACCAGATTGAAACTGTTCTGATTCCAGAAAAAAATTATTACACCCTTTGTCTCTCCAGCCAGGTGGGCTGCGCACAGGGATGCCTTTTTTGCCTGACGGCCCTGGATGGATTTATTCGCAATTTAACGGCTAATGAAATTATTTGTCAGGTTCGAGATATTAAAAAAAATCTGACAAGTTCCCAAAAGCTGAGCAATCTGGTCTTTATGGGCATGGGTGAACCATTGGCAAACCTGTCAAATATTTTACAAGCCATTGATGTAATAACAAATAAAACATGGGGCCTTAAATTTTCCAACCGAAGAATAACGGTTTCCACAGCGGGTCTGGTTCTTAAAATGGATGAGCTGGGACAAGCCCATGATATTAATCTTGCAGTATCTTTAAATGCGGTTGATAATCCCACCCGAACCCGCTTGATGCCCATCAACCGAAAATATCCCATTGAAACACTTCTTAAGGCTTGTCTCAATTATCCACTTCCAGCTCGCCGCAAAATAACCTTTGAGTATATTTTAATTAAAGATATTAATGATTCGCAAGCAGAGGCCGACCATCTTGCTTTTTTGCTGCGGCCCCTGAAAGCCAAAATTAACCTTATTCCCTTTAATGAACACCCTGCCTCTGATTTTAAGCGACCACCGGAAACTGTTATTGAAGCTTTTAGAGATACTCTTATTCAAAAGGGTTATACAGTAATTATTAGACGCAGTAAAGGGCGGGATATTTCAGCGGCCTGCGGTCAGCTGCGAGCCGGTCACTCTAAAGAATAATTTGGGACTGATTTTTAAGAGCCGTTCCAGTAGCGTACAGACCCCACATCAATATGGATAAATCTATGGGTCGGATAGTAACCGATGCCGCCGCCTTTTAGCTCAACTGCAGCCTGTCGCAGTTTGGAAAGACGACAGGTCGGCATATAAAGATCCACAGCCTGGCCCTGAATGTGAAGGCTGTTTTTGGCAACACTTCTGTTTTTTCGCCGTAAAAAATTATTGGTTTTCTCTGAGCGATATCCTGAAACTATAAAAAATGGTGAATCTGAATTAAGCCTGGTTTTCAGGTTGTAAAGCAGATCAAGCAGGTTGGTGTCGATGGGCTTTATTTCTCCGGTGCGTCGATCCCGCAAAATATAATCAATAACAGCTAAAGAGCGTGGGATATAATTTTCCCCTATATTATAAATAACATGACAGGATTCACGAGTATAATAATTATAAAAAGCAAGGACTTTTTTTTCTCTAAGGGCGGAACCGGCAAAAAGGGCGGAACCTGAGGTCAAAAGACCCATTATTGAAAAAAGAGAGGTTTTAACAAAATTACGACGGGTGAAACCTTTTTGATGGCCACCAGTTTCAGTGTACTGCATATCAAATTTTCCAGAACCTTAGTCAGAACTTTGGATTATTATATAAAACTGCCAAAGTTCACCAGCGAGTGGGTATCTTATAATTATTATGTATAAATGATAACTTTGAAAAAATCAAGAAAAATATTTTTCTAAAAGACTGAAAAATTAGAATTGCCGCGTCTAAAAGTCTTGCTTCCGGAACTGATGAGGTGTAAAAGAACCGTAAAAAATAGACTATGCAATTCTAAAAAGAGGAGATCATGACAAAAGATAATTCAGCCACCATTATTAAACCCGACGATATTAAAATTGACGATCTTTGCGTAAATACAATCAGAACCCTGGCTATGGATGCCATTGAGCAGGCAAATTCCGGTCATCCAGGCGCGCCAATGGGCCTTGCCGCAGCAGGTTATGTTTTGTGGACTCGTATTTTAAAACATAATCCTAAAAATCCCGACTGGCCGGATCGAGACCGCTTTGTACTTTCAGGGGGTCACGCCTCCATGCTTTTATACAGCCTGCTTCATCTTTGTGGTTATGATATCAGCCTGGATGATATCAAACAGTTTCGCCAATGGCAGAGCAAAACTCCTGGTCATCCGGAATATGGACATACGCCTGGAATAGAAACCACTACAGGGCCCCTGGGACAGGGCTTTGCCAATGCAGTAGGAATGGCTATGGCGGAGCGGCATCTGGCAGCCCGTTTTAATAAAGGCGCTGATTCCATCGTAGGCCATTATACCTATATGATGTGCGGAGATGGTGACCTTATGGAAGGAATCTCCTGTGAAGCCGCTTCGCTGGCCGGTCATTTAGGTTTGGGTAAATTGATCTGTATTTATGACGCTAATAAAATCTCTATTGAAGGCAGTATTGATATTGCATTTAGTGAAGATGTGGCATTGCGATTTAAAGCCTGTAACTGGCATGTAATCTCAGTGGGCAACGGCAATGATTTAAACGCGATCCAGACAGCTCTGGAAGAATCTAAATCCAGGACAGACAAGCCCTCTTTGATCATTTTGCGAACTCATATTGCATATGGCAGTCCTAATAAGCAAGATACTGCTGATGCCCATGGAGCACCTTTAGGTGAAGATGAGATAAGATTAACCAAAAAACGACTTAATTGGCCTGCTGATAAAAAATTCGCTGTTCCAGCCAAAGCCCTTGCTGTTTTTAGAAAATGCCTCATAACAGGTGAAAAAGCTGAGACAGCCTGGAAACAAAAATTAGGGGAGTACACAAAAAAACATCCTGACCTTGCCAATCAATGGGTAAATGCCCTGAGCGCTTATTTAGAGAATGATTGGGCGGATGTTTTACCGCAATTCAAACCAGCAGACGGTCCCATGGCTACCAGGGCTGCTTCTGGAAAAGCACTGAATTCCATTGCCGGCAGTATACCGACCTTAATGGGCGGATCAGCCGACCTGGCTCCTTCCAACAAAACTTATCTGGATGATTTTTCAGTATTCAGCCGCGATAATTATCCTGGGCGAAATATCCGCTTTGGCGTCAGGGAACATGCCATGGCTGCAATCATGGCAGGCATGTTTCTTCATAATGGCATTCGTCCCTATGGCGGTACATTTCTGGTATTTGCCGATTATATGAGGCCTGCCATAAGAATGGCCTCATTAATGAAACTGCCCCTGATCTATATTTTTACCCATGACAGTATTGCAGTAGGTGAAGATGGCCCAACCCATCAGCCTGTTGAACATCTGGCAGCCTTAAGAAGCATTCCCCGCCTTATCGTTTTGCGTCCAGCTGATGCCACGGAAACAAATGAAGCCTGGCGCCAGGCGATTATAAGCAGCAATGCTCCGGTAGCCTTAATTTTAAGTCGCCAGAAATTGCCTGTTCTGGATTCAGACCAGACTAAAAAAGCCTTTGCAAATGGTGCATATATTTTAGACGACTGCAAAGAGACACCGGATCTGATTTTAATTGCAAGCGGATCTGAGGTGCATATCGCCCTTTCAGCCAAAGAGGAACTAACCCGCAAAAAAATCAGGGTGCGAGTGGTCAGCATGCCAAGCTGGGAACTGTTTGAAAAAACTTCACAAAGTTATAAAGATAGTGTTTTGTTACCCCA
This sequence comes from Desulfobacterales bacterium, assembly GCA_030149585.1. Classification (GTDB taxonomy): domain Bacteria; phylum Desulfobacterota; class Desulfobacteria; order Desulfobacterales; family JASFBJ01; genus JASFBJ01. The sequence goes on from JASFBJ010000020.1 coordinate 14,847, forward strand.
GGTATCAGCACGCATTGCAATTGAAGCTGGACTATCAATGGGCTGGGAACGCTATGTTGGCAACAGAGGCCTTATGATTGGTATGGAAAATTTTGGCGCATCAGCGCCGGGAAATATATTAATGGAACAGTTTGGCTTTACATCTAAAAACATAATTCAAAAAGCATTGACCCTTTTGGGAAAATCATAGGCAACCCAGGGGCATATTGAATTCTGCAAGGAAAGCCCCTGGTTATTGAATGAGAATCAACTCACAAATAAACCGCTATATTTTTAAAGAGCTGCTTCTGCCTTTTGGGATCAACCTGGTCTTTTTTCTGTTTATCTTTTTGATGACAAAGCTCCTTGATATTACAAATTATATTGTAAATTATCATGTCAGTTTCAAAACTATTTTTTGGCTTTTACTCTTTGCCGTGCCCTTTTTTCTGCAGTTTGTAATCCCCATGGCGATAATGATGGCTGTCCTTTTAACATTTCTCAGGTTATCCGGTGATAATGAGATTATGGCTTTAAAGGCGTGCGGAGTAAGTATTTACACTTTGCTGCCACCGGTGCTTATATTTTGTATAATGGGTTGTTTGCTGACCGGCTGGATAACCATTTACGGCTCTCCATGGGGGACGGTCGCGTTAAAAAAAATGACTGCCGAACTGGCGGGCGCAAATTTTCAGGTTGCCCTTAAGGAGAGAACCTTTAATGATAATTTAAAAAATGTTATGTTTTATGTTAACAAAATTGATTTAAAAAATAACACCTTAAAAGATATCTTTATTGAAGATCAAAGAAATATTGATATTATTAATACAATTATTGCCCCTAAAGGTGCTCTAATAAATGATCCTGAAGGAAAAAAATCATATCTGAAATTATATAAAGGCATGATTCACCAGGTTAACCTGAAAGAAAAAACTGTTCATATAATTAAATTTGATTCATATGATTTAAAACTTGATCCTGGCCGAAAAATTGCTTCAAAAAAACAAAAAAAAAAGCATCGCTTGGAAATGAGCCTGAAAGAAATGAATGTCTGGCTTAAAAATCGTAAAGAAAAAAACAGTAGTTATTACCGGACGTTGATGGCCTGGCATAAGAAATTTTCAATACCGGTGGCCTGTCTGGCCCTGGGAGTTCTGGCAATGCCTCTGGGCATTCAACCCATTACAGCCAGTCACTCTTTTGGAATTGGTCTTGGAATTATTCTTTTTCTGATCTATTATGTTTTACTAACTGCTGGCTGGTCCCTTGGAAAATCCGGGGCTTATCCCCCCATTATCGGTATGTGGCTGCCGGATGTACTCATGGGAGGATTGGGTATTTATCTTTTACGACGATCAGCTAACGAAAAGCCCGGGCTTTTTAACTGGTTCATGAACTCCGCAAAATAGGAAAAGGTCCTGGTGAAAATAAACCTCTTATTTTGCCATGGCCATGAACTGACGGCATGTCAATTATTTATAAATATCTGATCCGCGAACTTTTCAAAAATTTTATGGCTGTCATAGTCACGGTCAGCATGATCTATCTGGTAGTTGATTTTTTTGAAAAAACAGACCGGTTCATTGCCGCTAATATTTCTCTTGCAAAAACACTATCCTTTTTTATCTATAAACTGCCCTTTATTATTGCTCAGATAGCTCCGGTAGGACTCTTGCTATCCATTTTGATAACCTTTGGCTTAATGAAAAAACATAATGAACTTACTGCCTTAAAAAGCGGAGGTATCAGCCCCTGGTATTTAATAAAACCTATTTTACTCATTGGAGTCCTTTTTAGCCTGGGGCTTTTCTTTTTTTCCGATACAGTTGTACCTGTAATGACTGACCGGGCTAATAAAATATGGTTAAAAGATGTTAAAAAAAAGAATCTGATTATATCCAGGCATAAAAATATCTGGATCAAAGAAAACCGGGCAATCATTCACATCAATTATTATAACCCGGCAAAGCAGGAAATATTCGGGATCGCCCTGAATTTTTTTGATGATAAGTTCAATTTAGTGCGCAGGGTAGATGCACAAAAGGCGGTTTTTAAGCAGGATCACTGGCTTTTCTACGATATTATGGATCAGCAAATGAATCCTTTATCAGGAGAATTAGATATCAAGCTTATTCCTGAACGTAAGGAAAAAAACTATTTTGTGCCCGATGATTTTACCAAAGAAATCAGGCAGGCAGATGAGATGAGTTTTAAACAGCTTATCAATTATATCCGGATAATTGAGAGGGAAGGTTATGATGCCACTATCTATCGGGTTGATCTTTATGCAAAAATAGCATTTCCATTTGTCTGTTTAATGTTATCATTAGCTGGGTTCGGCATTGCCTTTAGCTCCAAAATGGGTGATAGTCTGCCACTGGGAATTATTATTGGAATCGGCATTGCCTTTTTTTACTGGCTTGGCCACAGTTTTTGTTTATCACTTGGATATGGTGAAATAATTGCCCCCTGGGTGGCGGCCTGGCTTACAAATGCGATTTTTTTAGGAGCAGGTGGTCTGTTGCTGCTGGATGTTCAATAAAAAATGAAATCTTTCCTGAAAAAAATTGAAAATCATATAAAAGACATAATTTACGATAATGGTTCAAATGACCTGACAGCGACGTCCCATCTTTTAAATCTTGCAGCCCTGGTTTACGGCGAGGCCTTAAAGCTGCGTGAGACTTTATATAAAACCAGCCTGTGCAAATCAAAACACCTGACTTGCCCTGTTTTGTCAGTGGGCAATCTTACCCTTGGCGGCACCGGAAAAACCCCCTTGACCATATATCTTGCCCGGCTTATCAGCGGGCTTGGCTATTTCCCGGTGATTATCAGCCGGGGATATGGAGGATCTGCTGGAAAAAACAGCGGGATTGTCTTTGATGGTAAAAATTTATTAATGTCCGCCCGGGAGGCCGGTGATGAGCCCTGGATGATGGCCAATGCACTGGATAATATCCCGGTCATTGTGGGGCAAAATCGATTTCAGGCTGGTTTACTTGCCATTAAACAATTTAACCCTGATTTGATCTTGTTAGATGATGCTTTTCAGCATCTTCAACTGGCCAGAAATCTGAACCTGGTATTGCTTGACAGCCGCCGTCCATTAGGCAATGGCAAGATTTTTCCAGGGGGGCCACTACGAGAACCGATTTCAGCCCTTGCCAGAGCCGATGGAATAATTTTGACCCGGGATGATTTGAACCAAACACAGACAAATAATTTTTTACCTGAAATAGCTGATAAATTGCCGGTTTTTCGCTCAACCCATCAGCCCTGTATTCTCCAAAGCCTCTCTTGTTCCTCTGGTTTAAATAATAGCTGTCAAAAAAAGACGGATGCCCAACTCAAAGACGCTAAAGTCTTTTTGTTTAGCGGCCTGGCCGATAATGCTCAATTTGAAAAAACTATAACCAACTTGGGCTGCCGGATTATGGGTATAGCCTCTTTTGCTGATCACCACTGGTATGGCCCTGAGGATTTAAAAAACATTTTCAGTGCAGCTATAAAGGCCAAGGCTGATTTTCTCCTTACCACGGAAAAAGATTATGTCAGATTAAATAAAGGGACTGAATGGCCGATAGAGTTAATAGTTGTGGGTCTAAAGCTGAAATTTATTGATGATTCATTTGATATCTTTATTAAAAACCGACTTGAACAATTATTTGTCTGACACCCCGGTAATCGTTCATTTTTTTTATGTTTTTTGGAGTATAAATTATTTTGAAATTAAGATGTGTTTTTGACAAATATCCAGCTCCTTTGGAGCAGGTTACAGAATATAGCCGTAAAAATTCTCGCACCATCCAGGTTCAAGGCTACCATCTGACTAAAGCAACCTTTAAAATTCTGGTTTTTTTAGCATTAAAACTTTCATGGAAAAATGCTTACAGGCTGGGCCGCTTGATCGGAGTTTTATTTTACCGGTTAAATATCAGACGAAAAGTGGCTATGACAAATCTTGATATAGTCTATGCAAATAAAAAAAGTACTGCTGAAAAGGAACGTATTTATAAAGCCTCTCTGATAAATTTTGGCCGGCTGATTATTAACTATCTGCGTTTGCCCTTTATGAATATTTCTTTTTGGCGGGATAATTGTCATATTATTAATGAAGACCTCCTGAAAAATGCCCTCAACCGCAAAAAGGGCGCAATTCTCATAGGCGGTCATATCGGTATGATGGATCTCGAGGGCGGTGTCCTTGGTCAGGCCGGGTACCCTGTAGCTCTGGTGGGCAAACGGATTAAAAACCCTGCCCTGGACGAGTTTGTTTTGGACACCCGAACCCGCATGAACCTGATGAGCATTAAACATCGCGACTCCATACGGCGTGTTTTAAAAGGAATCATTAAGGGAGAAACCATGGCCCTGGCGCTTGATCAAAGCATGAAAATAAAGCAGGGCAAATTTCTCAACTGGCTGGGGCGTCCGGCCTGTTCTGTTGTCTCTCCGGCCTTTGTTACAAAAAAAACAGGGGCTCCTGTAATTGCAACTTATTTTTATCAAAAAAATGCAGAGCTGTTTGAAATGGTATTTACTGAAGAGATCGACTGGATCTGTCTTCCTGATGATCCAAAACAGGAAATTATGCTAAATGCCCAAAGGCAGGCTGACGCTGTTCAGAGGATTATCATAAAACACCCTGAACTGTGGTTCTGGATTCATCGCCGCTGGAAAGTACAGCCACCTGGATTAAAAAATCCCTATAAAAAATAGAGGTGGGGAAAGGACTTCATTTTCTGGAATATAGCGCACCAACTCTAATAAATATTGATCCTCCTGGCACAAAATTGATTTATAGCGATTTTGAAATAGCTGACCATGTCGTTTATGACGATGGTTAAAACTGACTGCATATCCGGTCAACAGCCGCAGTATTACTGTGGCTATCGGCTTGACTTTAATCGAAACTAATTGACAAAAGTTTCGATTTGGTTTAAAAAAACTGCATGGAAACGACTTATTATGCATCTCAAATTAGCTTGATGCATATGGGGTTTTCCCTCCATAATAGTGGATATACCTAACAACCCATTGACAATACGCAACTTCTGCGCGATAGGCATAAAAATGGTAACGTAAAACTTCTTTGATCTGATCCATTAATTTAGCTTTTGGATCAGGACGAAATCTGCGTTTATTTTGCATCATATTTTCTTTAATATCGGAATAAGTGTAAAAAATTGTCAATAAATGCAATATGTGTACTAAATATCTATTTTATACTGCTTTTATCGTTAATATAATAATATGCGTAAAAAAATGCAACCTATACGCAAAAATATCATGTATTTTTTTACACTTATTGCTCTGTTAACCTTAATCAAGTAGAAGTGAATGTATAATTTATTGAATCGGAACAGGAAGAGAATACTGATGCTTACTGGTGCGGGATCATCAATACCTTTTGGTTATCCGAGCACACAAGACTTCACCAATTTGATCGAATCTAATTTTAAGGCTGATGCTGTCGTGTCTTCAATGCCTCAGGTTTCTAATTTCTACGATCAGGTTATTTCAGACCTTAAAAACTATTTTCTAAACCCCGGCATTATAACTTTTGAAAACATCTATCAGGCAATTCAAGATGTAATGGTATTAAAGAATCTGCCTACTGATCCAAAAGCTTTCGATGAATTTCGCCCTCATGTTGGTGCGTCTCATGAATTAAAGGTGCATTATGCAGGCTATACTAAAATTGATGGGAACATACTCCAAGATCTATATCTTAAGCATATACTTCAAACCTTTCTTGATCAGCTTGCAAATGTAGCAGATATTGCCAAATTGAAGGCAGCAATTACGTATTTAGAAAAGAAATTTGTTATAAGGAAATTCCCAAGAAATAATCTACCCAACTCCGGATTCAATAAGCACATC
>JASFBJ010000422.1 GCA_030149585.1 Desulfobacterales bacterium
TTTATGAAAACATAGAATATACGGAGGCTTTGGACAGTTATAACTGTCCGGTTGTGACAGGTTATCCGGATGTTTTAAAGAGCGCCATTGACCCGGAAGGAAAACAGAAGATTCCGCTTGATAATCCGGCCGTCAGTTTCAAGGATAAGGGTCTGCTAAAAAAACAGTTGCATCTTTTTTTTAAACAGTTCGGCCTCAGTGCCGGAACCGTTTCGAAAGGTGTTGAAAAAGGACTTGCAGCCCAGGGTAAATTCAGGGCGGCACTTAAGCAAAAAGCCGTAATACTCATGGCCGATGCAGAACAAAAAGATGAGTTGGTAGTCGTGCTGGCCGGGAGACCTTATCATATAGATCCGCTGATCAATCACGGGATACCAAACCTTTTGGCAGGAATGGGAGTTCATGTAATCACGGAAGACTCTATTCCTGAAGATAATAAAACCGACCTGGCGGATATCAAGGTGCTGACCCAGTGGGCCTATGCCAACCGGCTTTTTGCGGCGGCAGAGTGGGTCGCCCAAAACCAAAATACCGAAATAGTTCAAATAACCTCCTTTGGCTGCGGACCGGACGCTATTACTTCCGATGAGATAAGGGATATCATCGTAAATTCCGGCAAGATTTATACAATGATCAAAATGGATGAAATCGCAAACCTCGGCGCTGTTAAAATCAGGCTGAGGTCCATGCTTGAAGCAGTCAGAGAAAACAGGTCAGCCGGCAGCAGTATTCAAAAAAAAGCTCCAGCAATAGATCTTGTTTTTACACCTCAAAACAAAAAGAAAACTCTGATCGCCCCATATTTTTCACCTTTTTATTCTCCCCTTATTCCCGCCGCATTCCGGCCTTTTGGATTAAATGTGGAGGTGCTTCCTCCTCAAGATAAGGCCTCAGTGGAATTTGGGTTGAAGCATATTAATAATGATATGTGCTATCCTGCCGTGATAGTGGCCGGCGATATTATCAAAGCCTTTAAATCCGGCCAATACGACCCTGACAGCACTTCCGTTATAATGACCCAGACCGGAGGCCAATGCCGGGCATCTTCTTATGTCGGCCTGATCAGAAAATGCCTGGCCTCAGCCGGTCTGGATCAAATTCAGGTGGTTACATTATCAGGAGACGGTCTTGAACCTCAATCGGAATTTCAGATTGACAGAAAAAATCTTTTTAAACATTTGGGACTGGGCATAATTTTTGCTGATCCAATTGCTCATATGTGTATCTCTACTACGGCAAGGGAAAAAAATCCCGGAGATGCAAAGAGGCTGCATGCAAAATATCTTGACGAAATGCATTACGGTATTGAAAACGCCGATTATAATTATTTGTTGAATTTATTAAAAAGAGCAGTCAGCAGTTTTAATGATATTGAAATTTCTGGAGAATCAGCCCCTAAAATAGGTGTGGTCGGAGAAATTTTTGTTAAATATAATTTTTTTTCCAATGGAAATATAATTGAATGGCTTTCACAGCAGGGAGTGGAAGTTGTGCTGCCATCTTTACATAATTTTTTTGCTCAAAGAATAATAAATGAAACCTATAACCAAAAGGCCTTTTTTAAACAATCAATGGTAGATATTATTAAAATCAGAATTCTTGATATTTATGCAAATTACCATCTTTTTCGAATAGAGCGGGTAATGCAGGATTTCAGGTTTTACACAAAGCACTTTAATTTGAAGAAACTGGCCGAAACCACAGAACAGGTAGTCAGCCTGGCCAATCAGTTTGGAGAAGGATGGCTTTTGACTGCTGAAATGATAGGGATGCTGGAAAACGGAATCGGGAATATAGTCTGTTTGCAGCCTTTTGGATGCATTTCCAATCATATCACCGGCAGCGGAATGGAAAAAAAGCTTAAAGAGATGTACCCTTATTTTAATCTTCTTTCTCTTGATATGGATGCCGGTTCCAGCGAAGTTAATATTTTAAACCGGCTCCATTTTATGCTTATTGCGGCAAAAGAAGAGAGCGCTTACGGCCTGGCTGATGTTGACAGGCCATCCATGATCCGGCATAGTTTAATTCCCCGCATCTGGCCGGTGGAAGCATCTATTTTCAACAATTACCTTTCCCCTGATTTGGAAAAATGGAAATCATGGGTATCAGGATTAGGGTTATGGAAAAAAGCGGAAAATTTTATTTACAGAGATAATGGGAAGTAAATTGGAAATTATACTAATTTATAAAAGGAGGCAAAATCATGAGTGAGAATCAAATCAAAGCCCGCATTATTGAAGAATTAAAAAAAACCAAAGAAGCAGGTAAAATTACGGGGGAGAAGGTGTATGAGATTGTAAAGTCTGCGGTTTCGGCAGCCGGTGCAGAATTGAAAGGGAGCGCAGAGGAACTTCGTCCGGTTGTTAAAGATGCTGTGGCGGCGGCCGTGGAAGGATTAAAAGATATCGGCGCCGATGTTCAGGAGAATGTGGAAAAAGTCGTGGAGGGAGCCGTGGAAGGAGCACGCAGCCGCGGAGATCAGGCGGTTGAATCCGCCATCAACGAAATTGAAAAGCTTGAGGTTAAACTGCAGGAAGAAAAAAACAGGCTTGCCCAAAGTTTAAGAGAGGG
>JASFBJ010000168.1 GCA_030149585.1 Desulfobacterales bacterium
ATCCGTTATGGTGAAAACCAGAATCACGAACCAGTTGATTACCAGACCAGAACCACGGTCGATACCAAACTCAAGGGTAATATTGAAGTTGCCTATTTTGGAGATACTGACGGTACCCTGTGGAAATTAAGCGACCTTAACGCAGATGCGGACTGGGATCCTCAACTGGTAAAATTATATGCCCCTGCCTCTCCCCGGCCAATTTTTCATGCCCCGGCTGTGGCAACCCGCATTAAAGGCTGTAACAGACGTTTTATACTCTTTGGCACAGGAAGCGAACTGGCTGGCGAGGTTATTCTCGGAAACACACAGGACTATTTTTATGAGATTGAGGATCGTGACTGGGATGAGGCTGAGCTGACAGGAGACGGAGCTCATATTCCGACCTGGACAGACTCTGAGATAGAAAACGGCCGGTTCAGGGAAAACTGGAAATATACCTTTCCTCCGGGAGAAAAGGTTCTTTCTGATCCTAAAGTGTACCGGGATGTGGTGTATTTTACATCATACCAGTCAGCAGGCGGATGTGCCATGGGGTTTAGCTATCTATACGGCCTGACAATAAGCAAATGCGGTAATGAAGGCGGTCAAGCCGGGCTGGAAATTGAACAGGAAGAACCAAATCCTCCGCTGCTTGTGACAAAAATAGACCTTGGCAAAAGTATTGCTTCCAGCGTAACTATTGCGCCGCCTTTTCTGTATTTTCAAAAACCGGAGGGCGATCCTGATTCACCAGGCATAGACAAACCATCAACCCTGCCGCTGCCAAGGAATTTAGGCGAACTAAAAGCCTGGCAGGAATTAAATTAGGCATATTTTTTACTTAGGGACTTTACTGAAAATATTCTACCCTCTATAAATAAAACTCATCTGTCAACATTTCGACCTGTAGAGACGATGCATGCATCGTCTCTACCCCGGTGGCAATAAACCCGATGGAAAGTTCAACGTTCAAAGTCACTGCCTAAATGGGATGTCCTCATTGATCCTCTGACAGGGTAGTTTATTTTCAGGGAAATACCCTAACATAATCCAATAAAAAAAGGCAGCCTCACTTTTTTAAAAAAAAGAACGATGCTGCCTTTTTTCACATTAATGTTGTACACAAATCCAGTTTTTTTATAATTCAGGTGGATGCCAACCTGAACTAACCCAACGCTTTCGGGCATTCACTACCGTAGGATTATTCATTTTTAATGCTTCGATTGTTGCCCTGCCGCGGGATGTTAGACCTGTTATTTTTGTTTTACTTTCATTCCAGCAAAAATGATCATTCCAATTATGACAAAGAGGATGAAATAAAGGTACAGTTTCTTGAGTCAGCGGGTCAGCCCACGTCTGTTTTGCTCCTTTGTACACATTGCATGAAAAACAGGTCAGACATAAATTATCAAGTGTCGTACTTCCTCCGGCTGATACTGGTATGATATGATCAACATGCATTCTGAGACCGCAGTTATTTTCACTGATAAGACAGTACAAACATCGTTTTTTATCTCTTTTTTCAAGCATTATTCGTAATCCGGAAGAGATAGACATCTTAATGCTCAATCGGTTTGAAAATAGCATGACCGCGTTGAGCGAGAATACGCCGTGCTTCTGCTTTACATAACATAATCTGCTGAGCATCTTCCATTAGATTGTCCAGTTCAAACTGCTCATTATTTGTAAGAGAACGATGTTTTTGAATTTCTGCCAGTTTTTCCAAACGTATCTGCTGGGAATTTTTCATAAATGAATTTGCTGTTTTCCAAAGCTGAATATCATTCAATAATGAAAGTTTTGCCAGGCTTAAAGATACATCCGGAGGAATATCAGATTCAAAAGCAGGTAATAAAAGAATAACTGACTGCTTTATAACTTCTTCTGAAGTGAGAGAGGTTGCCTGAGCTGTCGTTCTTATACGGTCATAGACTGAATTTGGCAAAGTTACTGTTATTGTCTGTTCATTCATTCCTTACTTACCTTTCATCAAAAATTATAAAGATCACAAATATAATTAAATATATTTTAATTTCAAAGAATTGGCAATTAGAAAATAGTAATTTTTTTATCGTATATAATTTCTACCAGACTGACCCGTTTTTAAAGGTTTAGGTTTGGGGACACCCTTTATATTTCCATATTTACAGCTTTAGGCTTAAGGATCGATGAGATTGTAGCCCTTTTGTTGTACTATTGTCTCTCCTTGCTTTACTGACTGACTCACCCCTGCCAATGAGAGATTCAAGCTGCTTCTGATTTCCTTTGGCTGTAAAATGGTAGTGAGCATTTCTTTGTGCCACCAGGTAACTGGCTAATTTTCGTTGAGTTAACAATGATCCTCTCGCATTGTTATCTGTTATGTTAACTAAATCAAATATGCGAGATAATGTTCAGATATTTATCTATCATCATGAATTTTTATCAAAAGCGGGATAGAATCAAATCATCCTGTCCGGCTGGGGCTAAGACTTGCCAAACAATTTAGTACATGATATATTTGACTCATTTTTAAGAACATGTGCCGTGCCAGGCACACAACAAAATTTTTTATCAATCAAATGCTCCCAAAGTAAATGTTGGCGTCAAGCGAATTCAGCGTTATGGCTAAAGGAAATAAGTAGATATGCCAAAAATTTATGAATACCTTGGTATCATTATATTATTCTACAGCAATGAGCATGAACCCATTCACGTTCACGGGAAGTATCAAGGACAAGAGTCAAAGGCTGAGTTCATGATTGAAAACGGTGTGGTAGTTGAAATTATTATTAGAACGGTAAAAGGGCGCAAACCACTGTCTCCAAGCATATTGAATGACTTTAGTAGTTTTGTTCACGCATATTCTAACCAAATAGTACAAAAATGGATAAATTACTTTGTTCTGCACAAACAAGTAAAATGCGAAAAAGTTGGGAGAAAAGTAAAATGATTAGTAAAGACCAGATTATAAGAATAGAAAAGGCAAAACATCTCGGTGACCATAAACTCAATCTATCCTTCAACGACGGAACCGAACAAATAATAGACTTTGGCCCCTTTCTTTCAAATTCACTAAACCCGTTAATTAGAAAATATCTCAACCGGAAAGAATTTATGAAATATAAACTGGATGAGGGTGATTTGGAATGGAATGACTATGACCTATGCTTTCCTGTTGCTGATTTATATGAAAACAATATAAGGCCATAACCATTTTTATCTTTCACGCCAGGCTGTCATGCCGCTGTTAATATTCAAAACAGGTTTTAAAGATTTTTGCAATATTGCCCCGTTGCCGGCCTGAAAATAGGCTGTTCCTCCTTTTTCCAAACCAAAATGGAAAGATGCAGGGGATAAAAAATTATTAAACTGCATGGATTTTTCAGGTTTGTTGATTTTATTTTCAACACCTGTGGCATATAAAATCTCATATAAACCGGCTCTGCCACCGGCTGAGCAAGCATCTGATACTGGATTAAAGGTTGAAAACCAGACCTTGCCTCCGCAAATAACCGGCATTGACTGTAATCTTTCTGAAGGACGATCTTGATAAACAGCTAATTTGCGATACCATCCTGATTTTTTTGCGGCCATTTTTTTTTCAAATGGCTTTTGCTGGTCTCCAATAATATTTGTCCTGTCCAATAATTTTTCGATTATAAACGGCATCTTGACTTTTTCGGCCTGGCTGAACTCTGGATCTTTTAACCCAATAAAATATTGCTGTGCCCTGCTTATTTTATCATTTGCTGAAAAATTGCGGCCTGTTCCAAAATAAAGCCATAAATTTGCCATGGCATCCACACTCAAAGAAAGGGGTTCACTCAGAGGCTCTTTAACTGTAAATAATTGCCCTATATTCCACTTTGCGGGATCAGACATCACCCGGCCCTTCTCTCTGGTGGAAATTTTATATACTGATCCTTGCCATAGATCATTTTGGCGGGAAGTTCCGGTTAGATAAACAGCATCCACCTCATAATCAAGCCCATGATCAAAGGCCACAGGCGAATTGAAAAAAAAGTTTGGCGTATTGATTTTAAAACACCAGTCATTATCCTTTTGGCCCAAAGGATTGCCTGTTTTTAAATCTACTATAAAGACATGACCGGCCTGGTCGCTAAAGCCCTTATAATCGGACTTGCCGGTCAGGTCCCTTGGCCCTGAACCAAAAATTGCAAGCCAGCGGTCTTTGACCTTCACCACAGCAGGAACCGACCGGCTCTGACCAAGGCCCTTATACGAGCGTTCCCAAAGCAGACGGGGTTGACGGGGCTGTGTAATATCCAGACAAAAATAGGTTGGAAAAAATTCACGGCTGACATCCAAAGTTTGGGTATTCTGATCAAAATCCCCTGTGGCTTGAATCTCTTTGCCGCCCATATTCAATCCGCACAGCAAAAAAGTTCCCCAATTTGGATTGGAGTCTGAATCCAGATAGTGGGTATCATCCGCTAAAATATCAGCTTCCACAATCAAAGGTGTCAGGTCAACATAATAGGCGTGGCGATAATCCGGGTCAGCCAGCCATTTTAGGTGGGGCAAAAGGGTCTGGGGAAGATAGGCCCACAACTCATCCCCAATTTTTTCCACGCTGTTTTCAGGTAAAAAATAACCGCCTTTTTTTTTATTATAAATCCCAGATGTAAATGCATGCAAAAGGCCGTCATTAGCTCCTGCATAGACAACACTCTCCCTTTTCGATACAGCCTTTGAATATGCCTGATAGGATTCATCCTTATAGATAATATCATATTTTTCCACAGGCCCTGCCACTGCCTTTGGAGAGGAATGGATAATATCGCCCAGTTTCCAGGTGACAAAGCGGCCATTAATTTGAACTGTGCGACTGCGACTGCGGGTTCCAGGATGCCCTTTAAGCTGCAGGCTGTCTTTGCCCCTTATATAGTTGATAAGATTATTAACCCGCCCATTATGATCCGGTTTTTTAAGATCAGGCTCAAGATATGCCCAGCTTATATCATTTTTTAAACCCAGAAATGGTTTGATAATTTTTGCATTAGCTGTGTGAAATTTAACCAGCTCTCCTCTTTCATCAAAAGGATTATCCTGCAAGGGGCTTTCAACCAGACCCACTGTTTTTTGTCCTAGCCTTTCAATTTCACCGGATTGATCACATTTGCCGTCTTTATCATCATCCAGGCCATTGCCGTCAATAAAGGTAAAAATATTTCTGGTATCCGCCCTTCGCAAGGCCAGCATTTTACCTGCCTCAAATAAAGGATTGATTTGGTCAACTGCAAATTGTTCAAAATTATCTATATCATTTAAATCAGGACATGCCTGATTCTCATTCCTGTTTTGGCAAAGGCAGTCACATTGAGTCTGATTTAAGGGGTTATATGAAAAATGGCGGCTATACCTTCTCACCCGGGCCCGGCCGTTTTTATCGGTAATAAATCTAATAATCCTGTCCACCCCATCTTCTGCCTCATATAAATCAGCAGGATCTGAATCAACCTGATCTGAATCAACCGGATCTGAATCAACCGGATCTGAATCAACTGGATTAAAAAGATCCAGCTTAAAATTATGATTACTGTCCTCACGCAAATTACCGCAGGGATCAATCCATAAAGAAATCAGATACCCAATCCAGCCGGTATGAGCTGAATCTGCTTTATAACAGGTCTGAAACAGGTTGGCGGACAGGCTGTTGCTTAAAGGTAAAATAAACGGCCTGGTGCCGGACGCAAGCCGTGTGGAAATATCAGCATAAGTTTGCCCCAGCAGCTTATCGAGCTTTGCTGGATCAGTTCCATTAACATAAGTATCCGGTAAATCATCCTGGTTCTTATCCCACTCTGCTTTTTGATCAGGAATATTGTTTTGATTTTTATCATCAAAACCACCCCATTTAGCTGCATACCAAAACGGATTTTTCAATTTCAATAAAGAGGCAGATGAGGCTTTAAATTGGCGGGTAGCCTGCAAAGGCAGGGGTAAATTATCCTGCCAGTCTAAAGTGGGACTTTGGGGCAGTATGCCAGGCGGTGTATCCAGATAATAATCCAGGTCATTATCCTCAGCCGCATCAATATCCCGAACCTCCAGATAAATCCCGTCAGCAGTGCTGCCGGAGATAATATAGCCGCAATGCAATATAGTTTGCCCATCGGCATTTTCGCTTGTCAGCGTAATATTAACGGCCTTTGCCTGATTAGAATCAGAAACCGGCAGATCAGCGCTGTCCACCAGTTGATATTCATAGGCTATAAGGGCATCCATATCATAATCCGCCCCCTGCTCCAGTTCATCAAAACTCACTATAAATCGACCGGAAGCGGCTGATTGATGTTCCATAAAAAATCCGGTTAAGGTGGCAGTTGGTTGAAATTGCATTTTATCGGCATTAATTCCCAGCCCCTTTACTGCTCTGGCATAGGGCTGCAAAATAATGCTTTGATTATTCAGTTTGATATTAATCTGGGGTTTTTGATTGCCATAGCCCACCATAATGGTCTTAACCTGCTGATTTCCGGGTGCAAGATTAATATCTCGGGTATTTCCATAAAAGGCAACTGGAGCAGAATAATAACTGCCCTGCTTATTTGAAGTGCCGGAACATAAACCCCTGAGATCTTTAAACCCGTTTATATTTTCAACACGGCCGATCAAATCTGCCAGATTCGACACATTAAGAGTTCGGCTGCCGATTATTTCAGGAGACAGGGAACTAAAAAAGCTGCCTGGAAGCTGATCTGAGTCATAGGTGGGTAAAATATTATCTAAAACCAGTATGATTGGTTTGCTGCATGGAGCAAACCCCTGATTTTTTAATTGATCATATGGATTAATCCAGTCTGGTTTGGGAAGATCAAGAGCCGTCCCTCCATTAACTGCATTATCAGCAGCTTCGGTATAGGTAAACCCGGCTGTTGGATGAGCTGCCCCGGAAAAATAGCGCAGGGCTTCAAACATCATCTCGCCAAGGGGATTCCCCCACATTCGGCAGCGGCCATCCTTAAAAGACTTATCTGCAATGGTTCCGCAATCAACATTATAAAGATAGCCGCTATAATCAAAATCAACTACCCGCATTTGATCGAGAGTCCTGATAATTCCGTTTTTGCCGGTAAAACAGCCCGTATTCAGATTTATCTCATCACAAATTGAGCTGATATTTTTTCTTAAGACTCCACCAGAAATATTTTTAATATAAGAACCACTGAGCAGGCCAAAATAAATTTCATTTTTTTCACCATAGCGCTGGAGAATTCCAACCGGCTTATAATTGCCGGCAGGGTATTGTTTTAGCGGGCTTTGAAACTGCCCAAAGCCCGTCACCTTAACGCGCACTGCATAATCAGTTAAAGTTCCAGAACCAGATAATATAAGGCTGTCATCACAAACCGGCCCGGGTTTGGTCAGCCAGTTCCAGATTCGGTCTGAGCTATTAGCCCATACCCTTAAAAGAGGCATATAATCAGGATCAAGGGGATCTGCAAGGGAAGTGTTTACCAAAAGATGCCGGGTATTACCGGCCGGCAAATCAAAAGGAGAGTATTGGCGTATATCAAAACCGTTTTGAGCCTGACTTTTATACTCATATCCAAAGGAGTGAGCATCCTGAGGGATATAGGCTCTTTCCAGAATTGTTTCAGAATCAGTATCTATAATACGTTTGCCGCCATACAGGGTCTTTCTTAACAGATCCATATGGGACATGGTTAAATAATTTAAAAAATCTCCGCTCCAGAATTTTCCATTTGGAGCTTTTTTATCTTTTGTTATTCCGGCTGGTTCAAAGCAAGTTCGGCTAACTGAATAAAGATAGTATTTATAAGAATCAAAATAGCCATGATAATCTTTTTTTTGTGGCTGATAATCAGTCCTGTTGGTATGGCCCTGATCAAAATCTTCAAAATTACCATGAGCCCTGGTGTATAATTTATGATCCGGCCCCACAACCAGCATAACCAAAGGTGGCGCAGAACTTATTATAGAGGCGGGAAAGGCTTCATAATTTTCTTTGACCAATACACCTGCATGGGAAACCAAAAAAAAGCCAGGCCCCAATATTAACAAATTAAACCAGAAAAACAAAACCAATCT
>JASFBJ010000021.1 GCA_030149585.1 Desulfobacterales bacterium
GGGGCAACTGAGCTGCTCTTGAAAGTTTCGGCTTTAACATAAATCTTAATCATGCAGAGGTTGTTGGCTTTAAGCCCCGCCCCCTCCGCTCTACGTTCTCGCGCCGAGAAAAACTCGGCGTATCTTGCTGGGTAAAAGACCCTGTCGGGGGAAAATCAGTAATGATTTTCAGTAAGGGTTAGCCACCCGTATCGAGCCTTGAGTTCATGGCGGAGTTGCATGTAGTGAATGCAGCGAACAAGATGGACTAAGCGTGGCAGAGAATCTTGTATGCCGCAGGGGTGATAGCGCACCCTGAAGTGCTGGTACAGCTTCGAAATAGCAATTGCGGATGCCGAGGGTTTTAACGTGCACCGAAGGCAACACAGAAGCATTCGATATTGGCGAGAATGTGGAGATTCGCCGGAGTCATCAGGCCGTGGTATGCAAGAAGAGATACGCTGTAGAACTCGGGAAGCCCCAAAGGTTCCAGGAAATGTGTTCCTGGATGGACAGTGTACAAGGAAAGATGAAACCGAATACATCAGAAATAAAGAGACAAAGGCCCTGGTGGGAGACATGCCGGGCAGCTGGCATGCGGCTATATGTTGATATGGGGTGTTTTATCAGGTATACTACTCAAAGGCGGGGAAAATCGCACGCCCGGGTCTGTACGGGGGGGGCGCCGGGTAACCGGTGTTCTTACCGCGAGATATTTCATGCTAAAATATTAACTTTTTTAATTCAAACCAAATTCTAAGGAAAATCAAAATGGAAAATTTAAATTACACTGCGGCGCACAATGCTTTTAGAGATCAAATTCGTAAATTTTTAAAGTCAGAAGTTATTCCTTATGCTAATCAGTGGGAAAAAGATAAAATTACCCCCCGCGAAATATGGCGTAAAATGGGAAAAAACGGTTTTTTATGTCCCACAATACCTAAAGAGTATGGAGGCCAGGGGCTTGATTTCCTCTATTCTGTTATAATTGCCCAGGAGATGGCAAAAACCAATGAGTCTGGCTTGATAACGCCGCTTCACAGTGATATTATAGTTCCTTATGTTAGCGCCTATGGGTCCGAAGAACAAAAGAAAAAATACTTACCGGGTTGCGTTTCAGGTGATATTATTATGGCTGTCGCCATGACAGAGCCTGATGCGGGAAGCGATCTGGCCGGCATGACAACAACCGCTGTTGAAGAAGGGGATGAGATTATTCTAAATGGTTCCAAAACCTTTATTTCCAATGGAATTAACTGCGACCTGGCTGTTGTTGCAGCCAAAGATCCGGCAGTTGAAAATCCCCATAAGGCTATCTCTCTTTATCTGGTTGAAAAAGATACAAAAGGCTTTCAAAAGGGAAATAAATTAAATAAAATGGGAATGCACAGTCAGGATACTGCTGAGCTCTTTTTCACAAAATGCCGAATTCCAAAAGCAAATCTGCTGGGCAAAAAGGGCGAGGGTTTTATTATGTTAATGAGCAAGCTTCAGCAAGAGCGCTTGGTTACCGCTATCATGGGAATTTCAGCTGCCGAACATATTTTAGCGCAAACCCTTTTATACTGTAAAAACACATTGATTTGCGGAAAACCGATCAGCAAATCCCAGGTCAATCAGTTCAGCCTGGCGGAGATGGCGACTGAGGTTAAAATCGGCAGGGTCTTTGTTGATAAATTGATCAGCGATCATATGGAAGGGCTTAATATAATGAAAGAAACGTCCATGGCAAAATACTGGATCACCGATTTGACGAAAAAGGTGTCAAATCAATGTCTTGATTTATACGGACAATTTGCCACCCTGGAAAAATATCCCATTATACGTAACTGGCGTGATACACGGGTTATGACAATTTTCGCAGGCACTAATGAAATAATGAAAGGAATCATTGCCAAATCAATGGGGCTATAAGATATTTACGGTTACAGGCGATAGGCACGTTCGGGGAACGTGCCCTACAGCAACAGCAATACAACCAAAGGTAGGGTCTGTTCCCCGAACAGACTCCTGTCATAAAAGAGTCTTTTTTTTAAAAAATATAGCCCTTATTTTGAATCAAGGGCTATATTTTTGTTTTGAAGTTATAATAATCAGCTGTTTTTCTTTTCAAACTCTTTCATAAAATCTATAAGCTCTTGAACCGCTTCCAGTGGGGTTGGGTTATAGATAGAGGCACGGCAACCGCCCACTGAGCGATGCCCCTTTAAGCCTCCAAAACCGTTTTCCAGTGCCTTTGCTATAAAGGCCTGTTCCAGATCCTGACTGGGAAGACGAAAGGTCACGTTCATTATGGATCGGCTGTCAACTGCGCTGGTACCCTTATAAAAATTACTTGCATCAATTAACCCATAAATAAGATCGGCTTTTTGCTGATTGATCTTATGCATGGCTTCCAGGCCGCCTATGGTCTCTTCCACCCATTTTAATACAAGTTGAACCGTATAAATGGCAAAACAGGGAGGAGTGTTAAACATGGAATTTTTTGCTGCAAAAGTAGCGTATTTTAACATAGTCGGCAAATTATCCGGTGCTGTTTTCAAAAGATCATCCCGGATAACGACCAGACAAACCCCGGCCGGCCCCATATTTTTCTGAGCCCCGGCATAAATCAGGCCAAAACGGCTCATATCAAATGGTCTGCAAAAAATATCAGATGACATATCTGCAATCAAAGGAACCTTATCTGTTTCAGGAAAACTTGCCCACTGAGTTCCCTTGATAGTATTATTGGATGTGAAATGAAGATAAGCCGCATCTTTGTTATAAGAAATTTCTTTAGGGATATAGGTAAAATTTTTATCTTCGGAAGAAGCCACCACCTGAATATTTTTACCCTGAATTTTGGCTTCATTAATTGCCTTAGTCGACCAGGTTCCGGTATTAACATAGTCTGCTCTACGGTCATCACCAAGCAAATTCATGGGAATCATACAAAATTGAAGACTGGCCCCACCCTGGAGAAAAAGCACATGATAATTATCATCTATCTTTAACAAACGTTTAACACGGGCTGTCGCATCGTTAATCACATCATCAAACCATTTGGAACGATGGCTAACCTCGGTTATAGACATCCCCGAGCCCTTATAATCTATAAAAGATTTTTGAATCTCTTCCAAAACAGAAAGCGGTAAAGCAGCGGGTCCGGCATTAAAATTTCTTATTCTATGGTGTTTCATAAATATCTCCAAAAATCATTTCGATCTTTTAAACCATAAAGCTCCACAATATTCCAGCGCAAATCGCAGAGCCGATTACGCCGGAAGAGTTGCAGGCCATGGCATGCATTAAAAGAAAGTTGGTAGGGTCTTCACGCTGGCCAACCAGATGAACCTCTCTGGCTGATCCAGGCACGGCTGATACCCCGGAAGCTCCTAAAAGAGGATTAATTTTGTCCTTTAAAAAAAGATTTAAAATTTTGGCAAAAATAAGTCCTGAAGCTGTGGCAATACTAAAGGCCACCGCGCCCAAACAGAAAATTCCCACTGACTTGGGTGTTAAAAATACATCTCCCTGGGTACTGGCGCCAACAGTAAATCCTAAAAATATTGTAGCAATATCAATGATGGAAGTACGCGCTGTCTGGGCCAGACGCTCTGTTCTGCCGCACTCTTTTAAAAAATTCCCGAAAAAGAAGGTTCCCAAAAGGGGTATGGAAGCCGGTGCCAGAAAGCAGCAAAGCAGTATTCCAACTGCCGGAAAAATTATTTTTTCTTTTTTAGAAACTTCCCGCAGATCGCTCATACGAATAAGACGCTCTTTGCGGGTGGTTAAAAGCCGCATAATAGGCGGCTGGATAACCGGAATCAGGGCCATATAAGAGTACGCGGCAATGGCAATGGGCCCTATTAAATGGGGCGCCAGTTTGGCTGTTAAAAAGATTGAGGTGGGGCCATCAGCTCCACCGATAATTGCAATTGAGGCTGCCTCCTTTGGCAGAAAACCCAAAGCAAGAGCACTAATCAGAGTGAAAAAAATTCCCATTTGGGCGGCAGCTCCCAGCAACATTAAAACAGGCCTGGCCAGTAAGGCAGAAAAATCAGTCATTGCTCCCAGGCCCAAAAATACAATAGAGGGATAAAGACCGGTAGTTACTCCAAAATAAAGATAGTGCAAAACACTGTTGGATTCATATATACCAAGACCAAACCCCTTAAAAAAAGGAACATTGCCGACTAATACGCCAAAACCAATGGGTATCAGCAAAAGTGGTTCATAACCTTTAGCAGTGCCCAGATAAAGAAAAAGACCTCCTACAAAAAGCATAATGATGTTACGATAATCAGCCAGATAATATCCGGTATTGGTTAAAAATTGTATCAAAAGATCCAAGGCTTATCCTATTTATTCAGTTCTCGTCGGGTTGATTCCAGTAGAAGATTCCATCTCCTAAGGGTAGTAAAGCAGCAGACTGGCGAAGCTCTTTAATCGACAGATGGGGATGTGGAAGTCCTTTGCTTTGAGATGTTTCATAAAGCTGAGTCAACTCAAAGGATTCTCCCAATTTATCGGCTAAGGGCCGGTAAAGGCTGATGATTTGATTAATGTCCAGATCCTGTAAAGTTTCGGCCTCTGCGTTTTTTGTATCTGTAGTCCTGGCAGGGGTCGAACTTTTTTTATTATTTAATGAAGCAACTCCATTTTCAAAAAATAACAAAACCTTATGTAGCTGGGAAATTACCGTAGTAAGAACAACCAGACCGGAAAAAACGATCAGACTGCCGGCTAAAGCCATTGCCCATCCATTATAATGCGTTATTGCTTCAAAACCATACAATGTATTTTCTCCCTTTTTTTAATATTTTAAAAAGCAAGATCTAATACGACCATGTTTCATTATTGAATAAGTGCCCCAGAAATAAATTAATCCACACCTTGCTTGTCTGTTGGTTCGTCTACAAGGTACATCCAGCGCAATTTTGTGGATTTATTTCTTTTCGTAACCCTTACTTTTAAACTAACACTAAAATATTCAATATTTTCCAAAAAAGTCAATAAAAATTTTATGATTATGTGAACTTATAAATAAAAAAACATGCTTTTGCTCTGTTTTTTGTTGACGTTTTTATTCTTTTTACTGTTAATTAGAATTTTCCTGTTGTAAAAAGATATTTTAAGGGGGCAATATGGGTTTACGCGCATTAAAATATTTTATCGCCATTGCAGCTTTAATCCTGCTTGTGGCCTGTGGTCCAGATACCATATTTCTAAGGTCAGGGCTTGACACGCCTTTTCAGCATGTGCAAAATGGTAATCGTTTGCTTAAATATAACAAAGTTGACGCGGCGTTTAATGAATTTACCCGAGCAAAAAATCTGGATGATCAATACGCTCTGGCCTATGTAGGTTTAGGACTGGTTTGCGGGCGAAAAAATCAAACAAAAGAGGCGGTTGCCTTTATGCAAAAGGCCAGAAAGCTGGCTCTGGGGGCAAATGAAATCAAGGCAGTTGATTTGGGTTTTATTCAACTGTACACTCATGAAGATAAAAAAAAACCCCAATAATATTAGCTAAAAGCACTCTTATGGCTTAATTCACATAGGTTTTCAGCTTAATTCCCGAAGGCAATGGTGAAAATCTCATATTAATGTTTAAAGCTTCTCTGACCAGTATATACCATGGTCACATCAGCTTCATTACAAGCTTCTATGGTTTGATAATCGTTGGTTGAGCCGCCTGGCTGGATAATGGCGCTAATTCCTTCTTTTATTCCCACATCCGCACCATCCCTGAAGGGAAAAAATGCATCGCTGACCATGGCCGCACCCTTGAGCCCGCCATTTTCCGTGGCTGCCCTGGAGTCAATTTCTTTAATTTTATCAATGTCCTTAAGGTCATTATAGGGGATGCCGTGTATTTTGAAACATAGTCGATCCGCGAGTTTAAGATAGGCCTTGTCTCTTGCAATTCTGGCTACTCCTACCCTGTCCTGTTCGCCGGTTCCGATTCCAACGGTTACCAGATCTTTTACATAAATTACCGAGTTGGAGGTTATACCGGATTCCACCAGCCAGCCAAAAAGCATATCCTGATACTCTTTTTCAGTGGGCAAGCGCTGGATTTTGCATATTTGATCTTTATATTTACATTCAGCCAGGCCAAGATCCGCCCTGGTTCGGGCCTTTGGTACAAAAGACCACTGGGCAATAATGCCACCATCTATCAGGCTTTTAAATTCTACGCAGCGTTCACCTGTAAATTTTCGCAGCCGGCTTATATTTTCTATTTTGATAACCCGCAGATTTTTTTTGGTTGCCAGAATATCCATGACACCTGATTCAAATTCAGGAGCAACCACTACTTCCGAATATTGTCGGCAGATAGCTTCGGCAGTAGCTTTATCAAGAGTCTGGTTTAAGGCAATGCAGCCTCCAAAGGCCGCAACTCGATCGGCCTGGTTGGCCTTGAGGTAGGCATCTTCAAGAGAATCGGATATGGCCACACCACATGGATTATTATGCTTAACAATAACAACAGCAGGTTTATCAACGAAATAGCGCAAAATATTTAGAGAGTTATCAGCGTCAGTTAAATTGGTTTTGCCTGGATGCTTGCCGGATTGAAGCAATTCAATATCAGATGCCAGATATTGCCCGGGTTGAATCAGGCTGGTTTCCCCCAGCACCAGATTTCCGTTAATAAGTTTATAAAGCGCAGCTTCCTGACCTGGATTTTCACCATAGCGAAGTCCTTTTTGAACCTGATCAATAGTCCAGGTTACTTTTTCATAAAATAGAGTCTGGCGACTGGTATCATCAATGAAACTGATCTCCATTTTAGGTGGAAACTTATCGTCCATAATAGTACGGTACATTTTTTTAAGATCTTCGGTCATTATGTTTTCCTTAGGTTAAAAAATTTTCAGTTCTGCCACCATATTATTTTATCGATTTTGTCAAAAAATATCAGACATGGCTAAATTGGTCAAGAAGGTTATTTGAACAAAACAGGTATTTTGCAGATAATTTGGTTATATGGAGAAAAAACCCTTTAGATATTTCCCTGAAAATAAACTACCCTGTCAGAGGATCAATGAGGACATCCCATTTAGGCAGTGACTTTGAACGTTGAACTTTCCATCGGGTTTATTGCCACCGGGGTAGAGACGATGCATGCATCGTCTCTACAGGTCGAAATGTTGACAGATGAGTTTTATTTATAGAGGGTAGAATATTTTCAGTAAAGTCCCTTAATAGTATTCCCCAAAAGGTCCCTTATTGTTTTTGTAAAGGAATATTCCACTTTTTCATATATTTCCATACTGAAGTTCGGCTTTTTTGAATTCGTCTACCTACCTCCGCCTTATTCCAGTTGCACTCTTCCAACAACTCCAAAAGGGAATTTTTTGTCAACTTAACAGAAGTACTGGTTTTATAAGCATCCATATATACACGCTCAGAAACTACTGGAACCTTCTCGATCAGACTGTTTTTTTCCCTGATCTCCACCGGCAGATCTTTGAGTTCAATCTGATCTGAATTGCAGATAACAAAAGCATGTTCAACAGCATTTTCAAGTTCCCTGATATTTCCAGGCCATGTATGTTCCATCAGTCGTTTAATTGCTTCTGTCTCGACGTTTTTTATTAATTTATTCTCCCTCTTATTCCCTTTTTTAATAAAATGAGTGACAAGCAGAGGGATATCTTCCCGTCGTTTTCTCAAAGGAGGAACATATATAGGAAACACCTTTAATCGATAAAAAAGGTCTTCTCTAAATTTTCCCTGTTGAGTGAGCTCATAAAGATTTTTATTGGTTGCAGCAATAATTCTTATATCAATCTTTCTTTTTTTTGATTCTCCCACTCTTTCGATTTCTCTTTCCTGCAAAACCCTGAGCAGTTTTACCTGCATATATGGCGTCAGTTCCCCAATTTCATCAAGAAAAACGGTTCCGCCGTCAGCTTCCTCAAATCTGCCTTTGCGATCTCTATGAGCCCCTGTAAAGGCGCCTTTTATATGGCCAAAAAGCTCACTTTCAAGCAAGGTTTCAGAAAGTGCTGAACAATTAACAGTAATCAAAGGAGTTGAGTCACCGGCGCTGCTATAATGAATAGCCCCTGCAACAAGTTCTTTTCCAGTCCCGCTTTCTCCCTGGATCAGCACAGAGACCTGACTGTTTGCAGCAGCACGGATGGCATCAAACACATTCTGCATCACAGCGCTTTTTCCAATAATATTTCTAAACCAGTATACTTTTTTTAGTTTTCTCTGGGCCTCTTCCGCAGTTTTTTTGATTTTGCTTAGTTCTGTTAGATCTGTAACTGTTTCAACGATTCCAAGAATACGGTCATTATCATCAAGTGCAAGCCTTGCATTTTTTATAACAGGAATATCATACCCGTCCTTGTGCCTGATAAAACACTCTTTTACCTCTGTTTTTCCATGTTTGATCACACCGCATTTATTGATATCAGCAGGACATTTTTTTCCAAAGCACTGGCTGCATTCAATCAGCTTGCAGGTATTGCCAACAGCTTCCCGGGCATAATAGCCTGTGATTTTTTCCATTGATTTGTTCCAGGATGTAATAATGCCCTGGTCATCCAGAGTGAAAAGACCCTCTGCCATTATATCAAGAATCTGGTTCAAAAAATTAGCATTCCATAATTGTTGGGTTTCCATATCCTCACCTTTTCAGAAATAAATTTAATCCTATGGATATAGAAATAAGTAACGTTACTATCGATGTCAATACTCAAATATTTATAAATTCAATTAATTCACGTCAATATGTTTTGATGCTCGTTCCCGCGCAGGAGCGTGGAACAAGACTAATGCATTATAAACCGCAACCATTTCTATAAAGTAACGTTACTTTTTTCAGATGAAAACCATCATAAAATTATAAAGCCGGGTATTTTATATTAGTATATTCTGTATTTTCAATATGTTATAGCATTCTCCGCATTAAGGAAATAAAGCATGGCATGTTTTTTGGTTATACTATGTTTATAATTACCATTATACCAAACTATTAATGGAGGTAAAAAATGGACATAAATCAATTTCAGAAAAATTTAGAAAATAATGTTACTCTTGTTGATTTTAACGCAACGTGGTGCGCTCCTTGTAAAGCACAGGAGCCCGTCATAAAATATTTGACGGAAAAATATCAGGATCGTGCTTTTATAATTGAAATGGATATTGATAAGCACAGGGATTTAGCGACAAAATATATGGTGCAAAGTATTCCTACATTAATTATTTTCAAGGATGGAAAGGAAATAAAAAGGTTTATCGGCCTTCAATCCGAAGCTATTATTTCAAAAAGTCTGGATAAAGTATTATAGACGCTGAATCATTTAAAAAAATAATGTGGAAGTTCTTTTGTCCACGTTCCTAAGCTATAAAATCAGAAAATAAAAATATTAATGATAAAAAAAGGTAGAAAATAAAATGACAAAATTTGAGTTATTGGTTATTGGTGGTGGCCCTGCCGCAATCACAATTGCAAAAAGCATTCAAGACAAAATGAAAGTTGGGATTATTCGACCGGAAGAGCATTCAATGATTTATTGTGCGATGCCTTATGCAATTGAAAATTTGTTGCCGTTAGAAAAAACACTAAAAAAAGATTCCATAATTACCAATGAACATGCCGAATTAATAAAGGATAAAGTGATTAGCGTTGATTTTAAAGGCAAAACTGTAGGAACAGAAATGAACGGTGAAATTGGTTATAAAAAACTCATTATTGCGACAGGAGCTAATCCAATATTGCCTCCAATTCAAGGACACAATCTAAATAACGTAATGACATTCAAAACCGAAAAAGATCTAAAAAAGATAATAGAAATGATTGAAAATGGTTTAGAAAAAGCTGTTGTTATTGGTGCGGGGGCTATTGGAATTGAACTGGCTCAGGCATTTAATGAAAGAAAAGTTGAAACACATCTCGTTGATATGGCTGATTATATTCTTCCCAATCTTGTTGATTATGAAATGATTGAAATGGTACAAGAGTCTATTATCAGCTCAGGTATAAATTTGCATCTGAAAAATAAAGTTGAAGCATTAAAAGGAACTGAGACTGTTGAAGAAGTTGTGCTTGGGAATAAACAAAGAATTCAATTTGGGCCTTTGGACAAGGGCAGCAATTCTAAATTGCCAGGGCTTGTAGTGTTTGCCATTGGAATGAAGCCAAATGTTGAACTATTTAAAAATACCAGCTTAAAAATAGAAAGAGACGGTATTGTCATCAATAACAAAATGGAAACAAACGTTGAGGACGTTTATGCTATTGGTGATTGTTGCCAATTTATTAGTGGAATTACAGGAGAAGTTTTTCCCGGCAAACTTGCAACTAATGCAGTGCCAATGGGAAGAGTTTTGGCTCATAATCTTTTAGGAGGAGATAGAGTATATCCTGGATTTTTCAATGGAGCTGCAACAAAAATAAACGAATATTTTATTGGAGGCACTGGGTTTACTGAAAATACAGCAAAGAAATTCTTTGATATTGAAGTCGGATACGCTGAATTAACAACTATTTTTCCGGTTATGCCGGGTGCAAAAAAAATTAGGATAAAACTGATTGCTGATAAGAAAACACATAAAATAGTTGGAGGTCAAATTATCAGTGGTGAGCCGGCTACGGACAAAATTGATAAAATAACAATGGCTATTCAATATGGAATTACTCTTGAACAATTGGAGGATTTTTCGTATTCAGCGCAGCCATATCAGTCTTTTTTTCCTGCAAATAACTTAATCGTAAAAGCTGCACGAGAAATATTAAAAATAATATAGCAGTAAAGATATAATAGGGTGGATTAAGGAGCGTAAGCAACGAATCCACCAAAACTTTCATATTTTGTTGTGCCCAATAGGACATGGGGGGTCATACAAAAATATGGTAAAAAACTTAGATTGAAAAACTTTCAGTCCGGCCGCCATATTGTTTTCTAAGTTTTGGTTTTTCAATTTTTCCGGTTGGATTGCGGGGAATATCGCCGAAAATTATTTTGCGAGGACGTTTATAGCGGGAAAGATCTTCGCAAAAAGAAATAACTTGCTGTTTGTCAAGATTTTGGCCTGATTTGATTTTTATAATTGCTGTGGCAATTTCACCCAGACGCAAACTGGGCAGTCCGATCACAGCTACATCCTGAATTTTTGGATGGCCCTGTAAAAAGTCTTCAATCTCCACTGGATAAATATTTTCTCCACCAGTGATGATCACATCTTTTTTACGATCCACCAGCCAGATAAAACCATCTGAATCAAGACGAGCCACATCACCGGTCAAAAGCCAGCCGTCTTTTAGCGTTTCGTTAGTGGCAACTGGATTATTATAATAGGCCTTCATTACCCCAGGGCCTTTGATTATAAGTTCTCCTGGTTGACCCTGCTCTACCTGTTTTAAAGCATTATCCACGATTTTAAATTCCCAGTCAAATCCAGGAACCCCAATGGCCCCTACTTTATGTATATTTTCCATGCCCAGGTGAATGCATCCAGGGCCGGTTGATTCGGTTAGACCGTAATTGGTATCATATTGGTGGTTTGGAAAAATTTTGAGCCACTCCTTGATAAGGCTGGGTGGAACCGGCTGAGCTCCAATATGCATCAACCGCCACTGATCAAGATTATAATCGGTTAGCTTCATTTCACCACTTTCAATGGCAAAAAGGATATCCAGCGCCCATGGTACCAGCAACCAGACTACTGTAATTTTTTCTTCCGAGATGGCTTCCATAATCCAGCGGGGCTCAATCCCCTTTAAGATAACGGCTTTGGCTCCAACCATAAAATTGCCGAACCAGTGCATTTTGGCACCGGTATGGTACAGCGGCGGCAGACACAGGAAATTATCATCATGGGTCTGATAATGATGACGATTTTCTACAAAGCAGGCAAATTCAAGATTTCGGTGGGTTAATAAGGTGGCTTTAGGTGTGCCGGTGGTACCGGAAGTAAAGTATAGCGCTGCATCATCAATAATGTTTATATCAATATCAGGATCAATCGGCTCATATGCGGCCTTTATTGATAGATAAGGCTCAGCATAGTCAGGCCGTCTTTTTTCAGGGCCTACAAAAATACAGGTATTCAGGGTTTCATCAAAATCATCTTTAACAGCATTGATTCTCTCAATAAATTCCTCACCAAAGATCAGAGCCCTTGGCTTAGCAGTCTGAATACAACGTTTTATTGTTTTTGCAACAAACCTGAAATTAAGAGGAACCGCCAGGGCGCCGGTGCGTAAAATACCAAAATAAATCGGCAACCATTCAATGCAGTTCATCATTAAATGGACAACCCTGTCTCCTTTTTTTATACCCCTGGCCAGCAAGGCTTGAGATACCTGATTAGCCTGATTATTAAATTCCTGCCAGGTGATTTCAACCCGTTTATTCAGTTCAGGCTCTCTTTCAACTAAAGCGATTTCAGATCCATACATCCGGGCATTTCTATCAAGTATTTCCGTGATCAGCATTTCAATTCCCTATTAAATTTTTATGGCTTAAATTTAGAACCAAATGCAAAAAAAATAATTGCACCCAAAATTCATAATGTCGTTCACTGTGTTTGTTGTCAAGCAAGTTGTCGCGTGAATTATCAATAAAAAATCACCTCTCTCCCTTTTGGTTTTTAAAGACAAGGGCAAATCAAGATATGTTATCAAACTGCCCCTTGCAAATATATTATAAATTGAGGTATTATGTCGCGTCTTGCCTGGTTCCCATGCTCCAGCGTGGAAACCCTGTGTGGTATGCATTCCCACGCTGGAGCGTGGGAACGAGCTTTATATTTCGCGGCGCCATTTTTTCCTATAAGAAACTTGCGATTGATCGAAAGAGTTTCTTGGTAGAAATTATGATAATTATATAAATTTTAGTTGATATTTACTGGTTCAACAGGGTCTTAGGACAATTTATGTGTTAACAAAATCTGAAATTCGGATAAACCGGACAGGGAAAATGATCTTGAACACTTCTTATCAATTACCAATTAATGCACAAATTAAAGGCCTTTTTGACTTTCCTGTTGATTTACCGACTCTGGTTGATGAAATCCCTCTTGGTATTATTATATTCGACATAAATCAAAGGATAGTGTTGGTAAATCGGGCATTTGAGGCCCTTAGTGGCTTTTGCGCCGCGCAGGCTCTGGGCATTCCCTGTTTTAATATCATGAGAAGCAGGCTGTGTGTGCATAAATGCCCGATTAAAGGGCTTGACCCAAATTCTGAACCGGTTTGCATTGAAAGTGATCTGATTAACAAAGAACGTCAATTAATTCCGGTGCTCATTAACCTGTCTCCAATAAAAAATAATAGAGGAGAACTGACCGGTTTTATGGAAACCGTGGAAGATCTCCGGCCCTTAAGAGAAGCTAATGCAACGACGAGCCAGGCCTATGGATTCGGGCATCTTATTGGGAAAAGCAGGGCCATGTCAAAGATCTTCCAGACCCTTCCTCTACTGGCTCAAAGTGATTCCGCCATCCTTATAACCGGAGAAACCGGAACAGGCAAAGATGTGCTGGCAGAGGCTATTCATCAGGCCTCCAATCGCGCAAAAGGTCAATTTGTCAAGATTAACTGTGGCGCATTGCCTGAAACCCTGCTTGAATCCGAGCTTTTCGGCCACAGGAAAGGAGCTTTTACCGGTGCTGTGGAAAATAAACCAGGTCGATTTCGCCTGGCCCATAATGGGACCCTGTTTCTTACGGAAATCGGTGATCTTTCGCTGTCTCTTCAGGTCAAACTTCTTTCTTTTCTGGATGATAAGGTAGTTTATCCTTTGGGCAGCACAAAAGGATTTCAAGCCAATGTTCGGGTAATTGCCGCTACCCATCGTAATCTTGAACGCATGGTCAAAGAGGGCAGTTTTCGAAATGATCTGATGTTTCGACTGCATGTCGTGGGATTTCATCTGCCCCCATTAAGAGAGCGAGGCGATGATATCCGTCTTATTCTGGATCATTTTCTAAATATTTTTTCATCCAGGTTTGGAAAAGATATCAAGGGGTTATCAAAGAAAACGCTTCAGATTCTATTAGACTATTCTTATCCTGGTAATATAAGGGAACTTAGAAATATTATTGAATACGCTGCAAATATTTGTCCTAAAGGCCAGATAAGACCGACACATCTGCCCGCCTATCTCAGTGAACCTGAATTGCATTATAATTTCGAGAGTTCCACGAAAGAAGAAAAACCCGTATGGGCTTCTTCACCCATTGAGACCCGCAAAGAAAAGACCACGCAAAAGACATGGTCAGCCCTGGAAAAAGATATGATAATTGAAGCTCTTCTTAAGGCTCGGGGTCGGCGTAACCGGGCAGCCGCTATTCTTGGTTGGGGGCGAAGCACTCTTTGGAGAAAAATCAAACAGCATGAAATAGATGTTTAAAATAATGAAACTAATTAAAAATATACAAAAAATTAATATTTGATTTTTTATAGCAGATAGCGAGATTTAAATACCGGAAAAAATGATGATGGAAAAAAAAATTCTAATTCCTTTATTCGGCGATCAAGTGGCGCCGCGGTTTGACCTGGCCACAGAGGTGCATATTTTTTCTATAACCGACAAAGGCAGTTTTCTTGAAGATAAGACAGTGGTTCTTCCACGGGCCTCGGCAGAGCAGCTCTGCCACCTGATCATTATGGAAAAAATAGATACCATTATTTGCGGAGGCATAGAAGATGAGTATTATAAATATCTTAAGTGGAAAAAAGTAGAGGTTTTAGACTCTGTAATTGGCTCTTATGACTCTGTTATAAATCGTTTTAGCTCTGGAAAACTTCTGGCAGGGGATATCCTTTTTGACAAAGAATTCAAATCCTGAGCTGTTATCCTCGCCCGGCTATATTATCCCAACATAATAAATAAAATAGTTTTATATTGTTTCATATTGTCTCCACCATAATGTTTCATATTGTTTCGTTTTGTTGTTTCAATCCCATGATATTGGGCAACTTATTGATTTTCGTGCAAATTAATTTTGGGCATACTTTTTGCTTTGTTAGGTACCTTCAACAGACAAAGCTGATTTTACCTTGGTACTTAGGGCTCGCGAACCCTTAGTAAAAATGTGTTAATAAATTGCTACCTTGGAAATGACAGGGATGGAGCCTGGAGATCTTTTAATATTATGGGAGCCAATATTTTGATTATAGAAGCCGGCAACGTGTTGCAGGAACACCTGTCTTTGCATGTAAAGACCAGGGATTTTCGGATATTTAATACCAGGCAGCAAAAAGAAATAAAAAAAAATATTAAACAAAATAAAATTGATGTTGTTTTACTGAGTTTGAATGATCTTAAAAAAGAAGGGTTGGCTCTAATTAAAATGATAAAAAAAATGCGCCCTGCTATCCGGATAATAACAATAAACAGCGGTGAGCAGATCTCTCTTTCCATAGAAGGGATGAAACTGGGCGCCTTTGACGACTTTCTCATGCCACTTGATCTGGATTCACTTATATCGAGAATTTATGAGGCTTATCAGGGAACAAGAATATACTCAAAAAAAACATTCTAAAGATAAAAAAAAGAAAATTCGAATGAAAGGAGAAAAAAAATGTAAGTAAGGGTATTATTGGTATATAATAAAGAAAAATTCGTAAAATAATTTAGAAAATACAGCATTTAAAAAAGGAGGATAGGTAATGTCGCACGATGCAGCAATGGATTCAACAGAAAATCAAGGTATTCTTGCAAACAAATTATTATGGATGATTATTGGAGCCGCCTTTTTTCTAATTATTGGTTTTCTTGTTCCAACACCTCAAAGCATGCTTGATCTGGTCAAGGAACAGGGAGTCGGAAAAAAATTAATAGACTGGCATGTGGCAGATGATATGGCCGGCGCCGCTTGGAAGCTCAAACTTGTACTTGGCATGGTTCCTATGTCCATCATATATTTTGCAACTGAAGCGCTTCCTATTGGCCTGGTTGGAATATTGATGCCTGTTTTTGCCTATTTTTTTCATTTATTGCCAACAAAGATGATAGGCCAAACCTTTGCCGGTGATGCGCCCTTATTTCTCCTCGGAGTTCTTGCGATGGGTGTTACGGTTATTGATGTTGGACTACATAAACGGCTCGCCACATGGATTCTCGGGTGGACAAAAGGATTTGCGATGCCGATAATCGTATTATGTTTATCCATGTCTGTTCTGGGATCATTTATATCAGCCCATGCAATGGCCGCATTTATGGCGCCGGTGATGGCAGCGGTTTATATGGGGGCTGTATCGGCAAACAGCAAAAATGGAGTTATAGAGCATGACCCGGACCTGGCCAAACTTTTACTTTTTTCCCTGTGTTTTTCATTAAATGTTGGGGGCGTTGGTTCGCCGGCGGCTGGCGGGCGAAATGTCATTATGATGGGATTCTGGTCTGATTATAATGTTCCCATGAGTTTTGGTCAGTGGATGTCATACGGACTTCCTCTTACTCCTTTTCTTGGTCTTTCAGTTGCTTTTTATATGTTGTTTATTTTTAGAAAGGTCAAAACAAAGGATCTTACCCCGGGCCTGGTTGCGATAAAAGAAGAAACAAAACGGATGGGAAAGATGAGTTATGCTGAAAAAGTAACTTTGGGCATGATGTTGTTGATTCTTCTCCTCTGGATATTTGGCGGGCATGATTTAGGCCTTGGAGGTCCTGCCCTGCTGGCTCTTATTATTCCTGTTGTTTTCAAGGTTTCTGACTGGAAAAAAATATTAGGCGGCATATCATGGGACGCATGGTTTATGTATTGCGGGGCACTCACCCTTGGCGCGCTTCTAAAAGAATCCGGTGCAGCGCTGTGGCTTGCCCAGATTTTTCTTGACAGTATGAATGCTATAGGTTGCGGAAAGGGCCTTGGCCTGTGGATTGGCATGAGCGGCTTTTCAGGCCTTATGACCAATTTTATGTCAGATGCAGGTACCGCTGCTCTTTTGGGGCCAATAGCTATCCCCATGGGTATTATGAGTGGAGTTCCCGGCGAACCATGGGCTATTGGTCTTTCCGCGGCTTTTGCCACTTCTTTTGCCCATTTTTTAATTGTCGGAACTCCGAATAATGCCATTGTTTACGGTCTTGGTGTTTATCCAGATACCGGCAAAAGAATGATCGAACCCATAGATTTTGTCAAATACGGGTTTGCCTTGTGGATTATTTCGCTGGCAATAACCTGGGTATTGGGTTTTATGATTATTTTTAATGTGGTAGGCTTTCCAGAAGGAATCACCGAAACAGCAAGGGCGGTTCTTATGAAAGGTTCTCAATAAATTTTCATATAACCGTAAATTTAATTATGACTTAGCAGCATGTTTTTTCTTCCGGTTCCCACAAAAGGATCGTGGGAACCGGTTTTATAAAAAAGTGAAAACCGCCTTTCAGGTTTTGCCCTGCCCGCCGAAGCATGGTTTTTTGCTGGTACCAGCAAAAATCAAACAGCTCGCATTTTTACTACTTCATTTATTAAGATTTTTGTTCTCGTCCTAATGCTTTTCACAAAAATAAGCTGGCAATTTTAAATGCTGATGCGCTATACTAAATGTGTTGGCGTTTAAAATATAAGGTTATTTTTTTTGGGGAGTCCTATGCAAAGGAATCATCAAGATGTGGAACCGGATTAATCTGCGTATGCGGATATATGTTGTTTTGATCACTTTAATCCTGATTACATTGGCGGGAGGAGTGATTATGGTGTGGTATACTTATAGAATACAAGAAATTATAACTACAATTATTGATAAAAATGTAGCTGCGTTTCAGGTAGCCGAAGAACTCGAGATCGCCCTTATTAATCAAAAAGGTTTTGTCTCATATTATTTTCTGGACAAAGACCCAGAGTGGCTGGAACGGCTTGCGCAATATCGCCGGATATTTAAAAAACGCCTTAGCGAGGTTTGTCTTCATATAGAAAGCAAACGCCAAAAAGATGCAATTGAAAAAATTGAATCAGAGTATTTGCAGTATATTAGCGCAAAAGACCAGGTCATCAAATATTATATGGATGGATCTTTGGATACAGGAGCCAGACTCCACAAAGAGGTTCGAGGTCATTTTTTTAAAGTACTGAAATTAACCAATGACTTCAAAGAGGTGCTTTTGACGCAGATCAAAGAGGCCAGGGATAACAGCCTTAGCCAGGCAAAAAAACTCAGGATTGTGGCAGGAATAGCTGTTGCAAATGTCTTTATTTTGGGACTCCTTCTTGCCGCAATTTTTTCAGGCCAGATTTTTGTGCCTCTTCGAAGACTGGCCTCAAAAGCTGATTTGAAAGGAAATCATGATAAATCAGAAAATGAGGTTCAGGCTGTCAGGCGCAGTATTAAAGGCCTGATGAAAGATGTTCACAACAGCAGGTCTCAACTGGAAAAAAGCCAGGAGATTCTCTTGCAGGCTGAAAAAATGGCATTGGTTGGTAAGCTGGCAGCGGGAACTTCTCATAGCATACGAAATCCCCTTACGTCTGTGAAGATGCGTTTGTTTTCTTTGTCGCGAAGTCTTGAACTGGATGATTGTCAGAAAGAAGATTTTGATGTTATTTCTGAAGAGATTAATCATATTGATACTATTCTTGAAAATTTTCTGGGATTCTCACGGCCTCCGAAACTTAAAATGCGAAAAACCAATCCAGCACATGTTATAACCCTGGCTATCGGACTGCTTCGGCATCGCCTTGAAAGTTATAAAGTCACTGTAACTATAGACAAAAAACAACCTATACCCGATATTTGGGGAGATCCTGATCAGTTGAAAGAGGTACTTGTCAATATTGTCGTAAATGCCTGCGAGGCAATGTATGGTGGCGGTCATATAGACATTAGTGAAAACCTGATAGTAAAGGCGTCTTTGGGGCAGGTGGTCGAGATCCGAATTGCCGATAATGGCCCCGGCATTTTAAAATCAACTCAGGAGAAGATCTTTGAACCATTTTTTTCAACAAAAGAAGATGGAACAGGACTTGGATTGAGTATAGCTGTGCGAATTTTAGAGCAGCACCGTGGTTTGCTTGAGGTCATATCAAAACAGGGGGAAGGAACTACATTTATTATATATCTTCCCGTGAAGGAGGCTGAAATTGAGTTCAATCCTGATAATTGACGATGATGACCAGTTACGGCAAAGTTTTGAAAAACTACTGACCGAAGAGGGTTATAATGTGAAAAGCGCTCCTTCCGGTGAACTGGGTTTAAAGCTTTTAGACAAAAAAGTCCCGGAACTGGTTATTCTGGATATGCGATTGCCTGGGATGAACGGGTTTGAAATTTTTAAGGCTATCCATAAAATAGAACCTAAACTTCCTGTTATTATTATGACCGCATACGGAACTACCGAAATAGCCATAGATGCCACTAAAATGGGGGCCTTCGACTATATTCTCAAACCCTTTGATATTCCGGACATGTTAGATGTCATTACCAAGGCACTTGAAGCCGGCCGTTATATGAGGTCTTCAGTTAAAGTAAACGCCTTCCCTGACGGATTTTCTCAAGAGGCCCTGATAGGCCGCAGTATACGGATGCAAGATCTTTACAAGACCATAGGAAGAATATCTTCAAATGATGCCACAGTGCTTATTCGAGGCGAAACAGGGACAGGAAAAGAACTGGTGGCCAGAGCTATTTATCAGCACAGTCTCAGAGCTCATAAGCCGTTTATTATAATAAACTGTGTTGCAATTCCTGAAAATTTACTAGAGAGTGAACTGTTTGGTTATGAAAAAGGAGCATTTACCGGGGCCTCCCGTCGGCGTATAGGAAAAATTGAACAGGCAAATGGCGGGACAATCTTTTTTGATGAGATTGGAGATATGCCACATGGTTTACAGGCAAAAATATTACGATTATTGCAGGAGAGGAGCATAGAGCGTCTTGGCGGGATGGAGACTATTCCAGTAGATGTGCGCATTATTGCGGCAACCAACCGAAATTTGGAAATGGGGCTTGTCTATAAGCGTTTCCGGGAAGATCTTTATTATCGTCTTAAGGTTGTTACTCTCTGGCTTCCAAGTCTAAATGACAGGCAAGATGACATCCCTTTGCTGACAGAATATTTTCTGGCAAAATATGCAAAAGAAATTGGAATAAATAATCCTGGTATCGCAGACGATGCACTGCTATTACTTAATAGTTATCCCTGGCCAGGCAATGTTCGCGAACTTGAAAACACAATACAAAAGGTTTTAATCTTCAACCGTGGTGTCCCGGTGAGCGTGGAAGATATTTCCCAATCCATAAGAAAGAGCGGTTCTGGAAAGAGCGCCGGGGCAGAGATAGGTGATGAAGCGATTACACAATGGGTCAACGAAACTCTGGCATCTAAGGCCACGGATAAATTATTTGAATCAAGTATGGACAGATTTGCTGCTATCCTTATCAGGCAGGCATTAAATTTTACTGGTGGTAACATTTCACAGGCAGCCAAACTTCTCGGGGTCTCCAGGCCCACCCTCCACTCTAAAATCGAAAAATATAATTTAAAATTTGAGGTATTGGTTCAAAAAAAATAACCTGCGCGAGCCTTAAGGAACGAGGACGAATTAACTTCCCCAACTATGCATCACAGCTTCAGGCCATCTTTGCCCAATCTGCCTGATTTGAAATAGGCACAAAAATCTTGAAATAGCTCGCCATTCCTGCAAGTTTTGTACTTTTATTGGGCATCCTTCAAATTTAGTTTACACTTTTTAGATGTTGCTTCTTGCCTGGTT
>JASFBJ010000423.1 GCA_030149585.1 Desulfobacterales bacterium
GAAAGAACTTGAAATAACAAATCAAAAACTCATTGAAAATGCTGAGCAGGCTAAAAATGCCAATCTTGCTAAAAGTGAATTTTTGGCAAATATGAGCCATGAAATAAGAACTCCCATGAATGGCATTTTAGGTTTTGCGGACTTGCTCCTTGATGAAGAACTCAGCAGTGAAAATCGGGAAGCTGTCGAAATTATAAAGCAAAGCGGAGAAAATCTTTTATCCCTTATAAATGATATTTTGGATCTGTCAAAAGTGGAAAGTGGTAAAGTAGTTCTGGAGAAAATCCCCTTTAATATTGAAAATCTTATTTTGGATGTTGGAGAACTTAGCAGAAATAATATCGGCATTAAACCAGTCCAGATTAACTGTCTTATTCAGGATATTCATACACGCCTGATAGGTGACCCAACCCGTTTAAGACAGATATTTACCAATCTTTTGGGCAATGCAATCAAATTTACTGAAAGGGGTGAGATATTAATTACTGCCTGCTGCGAAAAAGAGGATGATAACCACTGTTTAATGAAATTTGCTATAATTGATACTGGAATCGGCATACCTGGTGATAAGATTGAAACTGTTTTTGAATCATTTAAACAGGCTGACACAACAACTACCCGTAAATTTGGCGGCACAGGACTTGGTCTTTCCATAGCCAGACTGTTGGCGGAAATGATGGGCGGCCGAATGTGGGTGGAAAGCCCGGCAAAAGATATTTTGCAACAAAACAGTGAATTTGATGCTATAAATAAAAAAGACTCTGGAACAGATAAAGGCAGCGCCTTTTATTTTACAGCATATTTTACAAAAGATAAGCAGAATGAATCAGATATAAAACCTGTCAGCTGCGATGAACTTGCACGAATACCTGTTTTAATTGTGGATGAGAATCCAACCGCTCTTAAATATTTAACTGAAACAGTGCAAAGAGCCGGCATGATCGCACACCCGGCAGGCACCCTGGCACAGGCCATTGAAATTATAAAGGAAAAAAACAGCGAATCAGGAGCGGGAAAAGGTTTTGAGATTGCTTTAATAGAGCTGATGCCGGCAATTGATGATAAAAATATAATCAAAAATGAATTAATAAAAAATTTAGATCAACATATAGGTAAAAAAGTAAAAAAAATAGCAATTGCTTCCAAAGCCGGCCCA
Source organism: Desulfobacterales bacterium (assembly GCA_030149585.1). GTDB lineage: Bacteria > Desulfobacterota > Desulfobacteria > Desulfobacterales > JASFBJ01 > JASFBJ01. The sequence continues at coordinate 1,157 of JASFBJ010000423.1, forward strand.
GGCACAGCGGCTCGCAGTAAAAAAGCAGGTTTTGAAGGCTTTGTTGTAAAACCGGTTCGTCGTAATACTTTAATTGACTTGATCAGAACAGTTCTTGGTATTAGAACGCAGTCCAAAGAAGTTTTAACACGCCACAGCGTTAATGAAATACTGTCACATAATATAAAAATTCTCTATGCAGAAGATAATATAGTTAATCAAATGCTGGGCAAAAAGATCTTTAAAAGAATGGGATATTCAGTTGAAATCGCAAATAACGGTAAAAAGGCTGTGGAGATGATGAAAAATCCCGGTGTTTTTGATATTATTTTTATGGATATTCAAATGCCGGTTATGGGTGGTCTAGAGGCCACTATAAATATCAGGAAACAGGAAAAATTAAATAAAGATAATAATTTCAAACCTGTTCCAATAATCGCGCTTACAGCAAACGCAATGAAAGGTGATCGCGAAAAATATCTGGCTGCAGGCATGAACGAATATCTTGCAAAACCATTTAAAAGGGAAGAATTGCAGGCAGCCATAAAGCAATTTGTTCTAAAAGAAAAGTACAAAAATGAAGTAGTAAATGAGCCAAGGATACTTATTGTTGATGACGAAGAAAAAGTGTGTAAATCAATAATACGGATTCTACGAAGGAAAATGGCAGGCGCGGCAGTTTTGACAGCAAAAGACGGGATTGATGCTGCAACAAAATTAGGCAGTTTTTTACCGAGCCTGCTTTTGGTTGATCTTATGATGCCCCGCATGAACGGCGAGGAATTTATAAAGTATATTAAAGAGACCAGGCGTTATTCCAAAGTAAAAATACTGGCCATGACAGGATTGAGTGAAGACAATCCAAAGGTTAAGGCAGTTAAAAAGCAAGGTGTCAGTCAGATACTTTATAAACCCTTTTCAGATCAAGATTTGCTGGTGGCTATTAATAGAACGATAAAAGGGTAAAAATATTTCAAATTATTAATCAGGAGAAAAAAATGAAAATATTAATTGTTGAAGACAACTTTGTTAATCGTAAAATATTAACAAAATATCTTTCTGCTTATGGTGAGGCTGATATTGCGGTAGATGGAAAGGAAGCCCTTGATGCTTTTATAGCAGCCCATAAAGCACATGAACCTTATCAACTGATCTGCCTTGATATTATGATGCCCAACGTGGATGGCAGGCAGACACTTGATTTTATTCGCAAATATGAAGAAGAAAACCGGATATTTAATGATAATGCTGTAAAAATACTGATGACGACCGCATTAGGTGATAAAGAAAATATAATTGACGCCTTTATTTCCCAGTGTGACGAATATATTATCAAGCCAATAAGAAAAGAAGATCTGTTTAAAAAACTGGATAGAATTGGAATAAAAGTCGATTATAATAATTAATCTAAACCTAAAATCGAGAT
>JASFBJ010000424.1 GCA_030149585.1 Desulfobacterales bacterium
TTTTATATCGGGCAAAGATGGCCTGAAGCTGTGATGCATAGTTGAGGAAGTTATTTTGTCCTCGTTCCTTATAGTTTAGTTCGTATTTTTTTAAATTTTATCAATATTGCTTTATCTTACTGTTATCATATAATAAAGAAATTGGGCTGTGTATGCAAAAAAGGTGTGGAATATAAGTTTTAATCCGGTTCCTTACCATCTCTATTTAACTGAAAAAAATTCGCGCTATATCATTATAAAAGACAAAAACCATCAACATAATCAGGATAAAAATTCCAACCTGCTGGGCGACCTCCCGGGTTTTATTATTAACCGGCCGTCCCATTATGGCCTCTATAAGAAAAAACATCAGATGCCCGCCATCCAGAACAGGAATCGGTAAAAAATTTAAAATAGCCAGATTAATACTTAAAAGAGCGATAAAAAATACCAGGTTCATAACTCCCTGGCGAGCCTGCTGTCCGGCCATTTCAGCAATCATGATCGGGCCGCCCAGTGTTTTGGTTGATACAGTGCCCTGAATAAGCTTGATAATACTGATGATGGTCAGTTTGGTAATCCCGTACGTCTGGGCAATACTTTCCGTAAATGAACGAAAAACAGACAGCTTTTCCTGATAAACATCTCCTGCTGAGGCAATCCCTATCACATAACGCTGAATATCTTCGCCAAAAATATTTTTTCCAGGTGAACGTTCTGGCCTTATATTTATTTCCAGAAGTTCATCCTGACGTTTCACAGTCAGACTCAGGTCTCTGCCGTTACAATTGGTGATCATTTTTGCCATATCTTCCCAGTCAACAACAGAGGTGCCGTCAATAGCAATAATCATGTCTTTATTTTGCAGACCAGCTTTATAAGCCGGAGAATCAGCAATGATCTCTCCAATAGTAGGTTTGAGAATATAAGTTCCGGAAACCAGAAAGAGTATAAAAAAGATAATAAGCGCCAGTACCAGGTTAAAAAGAGGTCCGGCCGCTACAATACAAAACTTTTTGGCCAGATGTTTGTGGGTAAATGAAATTGGAATATCCTTTGGATCAAGCTCTGCGTCCGGCTCTTCTCCAACCATTTTCACATAACCTCCCAGTGGAATGGCGGAAAGCCGATAATCGGTAATTCCAATCTTCCTGCCGAATATCCGGGGGCCAAATCCCAGTGAAAATTTTTCAACACCTACACCAAATAATCTGGCAACCAGAAAATGACCCAGTTCATGAAAAAAGATCAATATCCCTAATACAATTACAAAAGAAAAAAGATTTGTTCCCATATGATATATTTAACCTTGCTTAAGTGTTTTTTCAAAAGCCACCTGACGAGCCCATTTATCGGATTCTAAAATATCATCAAGTGTCGGCTCGTTAATAAGGGTATGCTGGTCCATAGTTTTTTCAATAATTTCCGGAATTTCCAAAAAAGAGAGCCTCTCTTTTAAAAAGGCATCGACAGCTATCTCATTAGCTGCATTTAAAACAGCTGGAAGAGTTCCTCCGGCATTGCAGGCATTATATGCAAGGGCCAGACATGGAAACCTTTGATAATCCGGTTTATCAAAGGATAGATTGCCGATCTGAAAAAAATCAGGACAAGCCTGATTTAGATCAAGGCGGCAGGGGAAAGAAAGCGCAAAAGCAATAGCGCCTTTCATATCCGGTACACCTAATTGCGCAATAACTGCCCCGTCTTTATATGACACCATTGAATGAATCACACTTTGGGGGTGAATAACAACTTCAATTTTTTTTTCAGACAGATCAAACAGATGCCTTGCCTCAATCACCTCAAGGCCTTTATTCATCAATGTTGCTGAATCAATACTGATTTTTTTACCCATCTGCCATGTAGGATGGTTAAGAGCCTTTTGAACGGTAATTTCTGAAAAAGCTTTGGCAGGGGTGTTTAAAAAAGGCCCGCCTGAGGCAGTCAGCAAAATTTTGCTTAAATCCTCTTTCCTTTGCCCCATCATGCATTGAAAAATAGCACTGTGCTCACTGTCCACCGGCAGAATTCTTATTTTCTTTTTATAGGCCCTTTGCATTATAATTTCACCAGCCATGACAAGGGTCTCTTTATTGGCCAGAGCAATATCCTTGCCTGCCTCAATAGCCCCTAAAGTCGGCAATAAGCCGGCAGCACCAACCATGGCGGAAACAACCATATCCACCTTTTCATAAACAGCGGCTTCAAGATATCCTTCAGGGCCATATATAATCTTGCACGAAGAGCTTTTTGCCAGCAGATTTTTTAATGCCCGGGCATGCTTTTGATCAAAAACCGCGACCAGATCAGGCCCAAAAAAATGAATTTGTTTACTTAAAAGCTCAATATTGGTTTTGGCTGTTAAGGTTTTTACGGTAAAAAGACGTGGGAATTTTTCTACTATTTTTAAAGTGCTGCGGCCGATAGAGCCGGTGGAACCAAGAATGGAAAGCGCTTTCATAACTTAACTAAAATAGTCTTTAAACAATAAATAACAGGAGATGCCAATAATAAGGAGTCGATACGATCTAAAAAACCAACGTGGCCAGGCAAAATCCGCCCTGAATCTTTTACACCTC
>JASFBJ010000425.1 GCA_030149585.1 Desulfobacterales bacterium
CTGGCGTAAATCATTATGGATTTATATCCTTTATACAGAGGGCTATCGGTCTCAAGAACCGATGGCCGTAAAAGATCATCGCCGAAGTTTTTAATCTTTTTATAATAAAGAGTTTTGATCAACATGCCGCTGGCGGCATAACATCCAATGGTAACAGGCACCATGGTTTTTTTATCCACCTTCATCTTTAAGCTGTCATAGGCGATTGATGATGTTTTAGCTTTGCAATTGAGAATATATTTATCCGCTGTTTCTTCAAAAATGACAGCATCATATTCTGCGCTATAATCAAGACGCAATATGTCGGAATTGTTGAAAACACCACCTATCACCGACTGCAGGCTCGTGATGCGCAGCGGTCTCCCAACGCTGGGAATATAAAGCCACATGTTGTCGCCCAGCCGGAGGGTTGACCTACCTTTCTCACTCGCAGGGGACAAAAACAGAGCGACCATCCTGTCCTGCCCTTTTTTTACCGTGTATAAAACATACTCCTTTTTACTGCCGTCCGGTTCGATGTTGATGAGCTTGCGATACATTTCATAGGATTCAGGCTGAAGGTTACGATCCACCTGAAGCAGGATTTCATTGCCGTCAAGGGCTGCTGCCGTTCCTGTCACGAGTAAGCACAAAAAAACAACCACCAGAAAGATGACATTGCTATCTATTTTGAATAATTGTTTGAACCACATCATAAGCAACTCCGGTTTTTTTTGTATATTTAATCTGATACTCCCTCAAAACCTCTTTCATTTTATGCCCGATATTACCAGCAATAATAAGCGTTGCTCCCTTCTTTGCAATGAGTGAAGCAGTGTTTTGGCCGGCGCCGCCAGGTAGATCTTTTGATGGATTTTCCATGGCCTCAAGAAAATTACCCTTGCCATCGAAAAAAAGGAAAAAGGGAGATCGTGCGGCCTGCTGGCTTATGGCAGCAGTTTTTTCCGGGCCAGTGGTAGCCACGGCAATTTTCATTGAATCGGCAGAAGCGCTTATGGCAAGACCAAAGAAAAGCAGCAAAACCGAATTGACAATAATGAATTGTATCCTTTTAATTGTCATGGGTTCCTCCATAGTTTTATACATGTCGTAAGGCGGTTATAGGGTCCATCCTTGCAGCCTTAAAAGCCGGCTGCAGGCTGGCTAATACCGAAATACCGATAACAATCAAGCCAATGGTAATTACATCCCCATGTCCGATGACAGGAGCCAGCAACAGGTCGGATTGCCGTCCGAAGTTAAAGGTTATTTCAGCGGCATTTATGGCGGCAATGCTGATCAGGCTGATAATTGTTCCGACAACTGTTCCAAGCACGCCAAGCAGAAAGCCCTCGGTCACGAACAGGACCATAATTTTGCCGGGCAATGTACCAATGGCGGAAATAGTGCCGATTTCATTAATCCGCTCATATACAGCCATGATCATCACATTCATTATGCTGACCAGAACAATGGACACAAGCATGACTTTAATGAAAAAGGTCATGAGGTCAATCATTTTTGCGATATTGTAAAACGGTGTCAGCTTTTCCCAGGTGTGCAATTCAAATACCGGCTTATCCTGCTTGTCTTTAATGGAAGCAAGCTCTTCCTTGAGCCTGGAAAAAACCGGTGGAAGATCATCCATGCTTTTAAGCCGGATTGCTATTTCACTGATTTCAACGCCATCGATACGCAGCAACTCCCCGGCATCATCCAGATGAACAACCCCATCCCGGCCCCCGGGTCCGGAAATGCCTTCAAGTACACCACTGACAGTGAAAGTCTTTCCATTAACAGAGCCGTCCTTGTTATTGGCAACCAGTACAATGCTGTCACCAACCTTCACCTTCATGCCCTTTGAAATCCGTTCGGGAATGAGGATTTCACCTTTTTGCAGCAAAAGATCTTTCTTTTGTCCTTCAATGATACGGTCCGGAAGCAAGGGAACGGTCTTGACTTCTTGTTCAGGGATGACGGCGTTGAGCCTGATGTTGGTGGTTTCAGTAAAATTGCTGAACATGGCCCCAAGTTTAATGCGCATAGAAAAAGATTCAACAGCATCCACATTGCTTAAAATCTTTTTTACCTTTGTAACCTGATGTTCATTAAGATTACGATTAAGCGGCAGGTTGTCAATGGATGCCAGATAACCTCTGCGATGAATCTGTAAATGGCCGATCATGGAGTCTGTGATCTGGCCGACCATCATATCCTTAAAAGATCCTGTTACGGAAATATAAAGCAGTACCGCTGCCACACCGAGAGTGATCAGCGCAGATGTCAGTATTGTTCGCCGCTGATACCGGCGAAGATTTCGGGCTGCGATCTTAATAATATTAAACATGAGCCCCCCCGTTGTTGTTTTGTAGAAGCCTGCCGTCTTCAAGTGTAAAAATTATTTCTGCGTTCCGCACCACCCTGGGGTCATGGGTAGAAAAAATAAAGGTGGTGTTTAATTCATCCCGCATCTTTTTCATGAGATTGATAATCCGGCTTGCCGTTTTCCCATCGAGGTTAGCAGTCGGCTCATCGGCCAGCACTAATTTGGCATTGGTTACCAGGGCAC
>JASFBJ010000169.1 GCA_030149585.1 Desulfobacterales bacterium
CTATTAGTATTATCTCCTCTCTCTGGCCTTGTTAAATTTATTATGTGACAATCTATAATACCGGCTAAAATGCCTTAGGAGAAATAAGATGTCCAAAAAGGTGTTGATAATTATCATAGCAGTAGTCCTGTTATTTATGGGAACCATGGGAGCAGGATTTTTTATATTATGGAACAAAATGTCTCAAACCGTTAATCAGGCTCAAAATAATACTGCTATCCCGGAAGAAGAGGTTAAAGAGGAGAAACTTGGGCCTATATTTTCTTTGGGGACCTTAATAGTTAATTTGTCAGGTAGTGGGGGAAAACGTTATTTAAGAACAAAAATAGAATTCGAGTTAAATGACGAAGCAAGTCTTGAATCAATCACAAATAAGTTTCCGCTAGTAAAAGACAGTATTTTAATGATTCTCTCTGGTAAAAAATATGAAGATATAAGTACAAGTGAAGGAAAAGTGAATCTGCGCGAAGAAATTATGCTTAAGCTTAATGAAATAATGAAAGAGGGCAGTGTTAAAAATATTTACTTTACTGAATTTGTAATCCAGTAGGAAATGGTAACGGGATTTTATGGCAGACCAGATATTATCACAGGAAGAAATTGATGCGCTTTTAACTGCAATGGACAGCGGAGATGTTGAGTTCTCTGAAGAAAAAGAAGATGTTAAGGTCGAGATAAAATCATATGATCTTACTGCCCAAAGTTCAATTTTAAGAGATCAGTTTGATGCCCTGGAAGAGGTCTATGATAAAATGATAGGCTTATTGACAAATGCTTTCACGACAACTTTGCACAGGGCCATTGATGTAAAAATAGTATCAAAGGAGATGGTTAAGTTTGGAGAATTCTTACAGGCATTTTCAAATCCCACTGGATTATGCATTTTCAGCATGGAACCATTAATAGGGTTATCTCTTTTAGCTGTTGAACCCTCCTTGTTATTTTCCTTGATCGACTGCATGTTTGGAGGCGAGGGAAAGCCAATTGAAAAAATTCGGGAGCCTACCTTTATTGAACAAAGAATGCTGAAAAAGATAGGAATCGATTTTTTAAAAGAAATGGAGAGGGCATGGGAAATTGTTTATCCAATTAATATCTCTTTTAAAAAAATAGAAACCAAGCCTGAATTTGTAAATATTGTAAATCCAAGTGATTTGATGATTATAGTTGTAGTTGCAATAAGTTCTGATGAATTCAGCGGCAATATTCATCTATGTATTCCTTATATGATGTTAGAACCCATTAAAGAAAAATTGTCATCCAGCTATCTGCGGGAAAAGGATTTATCCAATTCATTTCGAGAAGAGCTTCGTTATCTTTTGATGGATACAAAATTAAAATTGGTTGCGGAACTAGGAGAAACTGAGCAAACCATAAAAACTATTCTTGATTTAGAACTTAACGACATTATTAGATTAAATAGTGGCCCCCAGGATAGACTAGTTCTTAAGGTTGAGGAAATACCAAAATATTTTGGGCTACCTGGTGTTATTAAAGGGAATCGCGCTTTGCAAATTGTTGAGTTGATAGAAAAAACAGGAGCTGAACAATAAATATGGAACAGTCTGATGAAAAAAATATGACTACGGGCGCTGCTCAGAAAGTCACTCCTGATGGCGGGTCAATAGCCAAACAGGCAGATAACAGGAAAAATTTTGAGTTTGACGGCCTGCAAGCTCAGGCAGCAACTGATAAAACCAGTAATATGGATTTTATTCTTGATATTCCACTTGAGATAACAATTGAACTTGGACGTACCAAAATGCTTATAAGTGAATTACTCAAACTAGGCCAGGGATCAATTATTGAGCTCTCCAAAGCTACTGGAGATACCCTTGAAATTTTGGCTAACCAGCGTTTAATTGCTAAAGGAGATGTAGTCGCGGTAAATGATAAATATGGTATTCGACTTACTGAAGTGGTTAGTCCGGCTGAGCGGCTTGAAGGATTAAAATAATGAATTTATATTCAGATATGATAAGCGCTGCACTAAAACTTCTATTATCGCTTGGTTTTGTTGTGGGCGGATTATTCCTGATGGTCTACTTATATAAGAAATTTACAAATCAGAATCTTTCCGGAAATAAATCGCAACTCCTTAAAATTTTATCAACTAAATACCTTGGCAATAAAAAAAGTATATCCCTTGTTGAGGTTCCCGGCACTGTTTTAGTGATAGGGGTTACAAATGAGAAAATAAATGTGCTTGAAAAAATAAAATTATCAGAAATAAATGAGGAAGCTGATTAAAAATTATCAGGGAATTTTACTTAGAAAATATGTTTGATATAGAAATAAAAAAAAAGATACAGCCTGAAAAATCGGGCGGTAAATCAATCAAAATTATTTTTCTCTGTCTGGTTTTAATATTATGTAAAGTTGCCTTTTGCGAGGCTGTCGTACCAGCTGCTCAGCTGCCTCTATTTAGCGTTTCTTTAAATGATCAGGCAAAACCAGGAGAAGTTTCGGTTGTTTTGAAAATTTTCATTCTTTTAACCATACTTTCTCTGGCCCCATCTATTTTAATAATGCTCACCTCTTTTACACGGATAGCGATTGTTTTATCATTGCTGCGTCAGGCCATAGGTTCCCAAAATCTGCCTCCCAATCCTATTATTATTGGTCTATCCCTGTTTTTGACCTTTTTTATTATGGCGCCGGTCTGGGAAACAATAAATCAAAATGCCCTAAAGCCTTTTCTTGCTGAGGAAATAACTCAGCAAAAGGCTTTGAATGTTGCTTTGCAGCCAGTTAGAAAATTTATGATTAAACAGATAAGGGAAAAGGATCTGGCATTGATGGCAGGTCTGGCAAAGATAAAAAGGCCTGCGAATATAAATGATGTTCCAACGACGGTTTTAATCCCTTCATTTATTCTCAGTGAAATAAAAACCGCTTTTCAAATCGGTTTTATGCTTTACGTGCCGTTTTTGGTGATTGATATGGTGGTTGCCAGTGTTCTTTTATCAATGGGAATGATGATGCTGCCGCCGATTATGGTTTCTTTACCATTTAAATTAATGATTTTTGTACTGGCAGACGGCTGGTACCTGATAATTGGTTCTCTGGTAAAAAGTTTTGGATAACAGAGAATAAGGAGATAGAATATTATGACACCGGAATTTGTAACAGGATTTTTTACAGAGGCAATCAAAACAGGTATTTTGCTGGCAGCTCCTATGCTGGCAGTCGGCTTGATTACAGGAATTCTGGTTAGTATGTTCCAGGCGGCCACTCAAATAAATGAAATGACACTGGTTTTTGTTCCAAAGATGCTTGGTGTGGCTACTGCCTTAGTGTTTTTTTTCCCATGGATGCTTAAAATAATTGTGGGATTTACCCAAAATCTTATTCAAAACCTGCCTCTTTATATTCGCTGAAATTATTAGGCCAAAGTAGATGGTAACTTTAAATATCCCTTTAGTTCAGCTTCAGATAGTTTTTCTGATTTTTATTCGAGTCATTAGTATAATTTTTGTGGCTCCGGTTTTTGAAGCCCGCAATATTCCAATCCTTTTTAAGGTGGGATTGGCTATGACAATCAGTTTTCTTTTATATCCGATTATTCAACTTGAGCCGATTTCTTTTGAAACTAGTCTGATTATTTTTGTTATTCGTTTATTTCGCGAAATTGCCTTAGGGGTGCTTATTGGTTTTTCAATCAAGTTTGTTTTTGCAGGCATTCAACTGGCTGGACAAATTGCGGGATTTCAGATGGGTTTTTCGATCGCCAATGTTATGGACCCGTTATCAAGCATGCAAATTCCGATTTTAGCTCAAATTAACTATCTGGTAGCAGTATTGATTTTTCTGGCACTTAACGCGCATCACTGGTTTTTAAAGGCATTGGTTGAAAGTTTTTATCTGCTTCCTCCTTTTAATTTTCAGTTCAACTCTCTAATAATTAAACCGGTCATTGGTTTTGCCGGGGATATGTTTGTTATAGCGATTAAAGTCGGGGGTCCGGTTATTGCCGTAATGCTTTTAACCAGTGTTGCTCTTGGATTGATCGCTAAAACTGTTCCTCAAATACAAATTCTAATTGTGGCAATGCCGCTTAAAATAATGATTGGATTGATTTTTTTATGTTTGTCATTACCCTATATTGCCGCTTATTTGAAAATTCTTTTTTTTGATTGTGGTAAAGATATTTTTCTCTTATTACGACTATTATCATAAGGAACGAGGACGAATTAAGGGCAAAAAGTGAGTGATAATAACGATGCTGAGAAAACTGAATCAGCAACTCCCAGGAAAAGGGAAAAAGCCAGAGAAGAGGGGAATGTAGCCAAGAGTAGAGAAATACCCACAGTTTTAATCCTGCTTGGCTCCCTGATTACTTTAACTTTGGCTGGTTCCTGGATGTTTTGGAATTTAACTGATTTTATGCATAGTATTTTTCTTGGTGTTGGAACTGCTGATATAAGAGTTGAAACAGTAAATACTCTTTTACAGATAGTTATTAAAAAAGTAGTTTTAATTTTACTGCCTTTATTATCTGTCTTAATTATAGCTGGAATAGCAGGAAATTTGTTTCAGGTTGGTTTTATGTGGTCTGGTAAAACTTTAAAACCAAAACTTTCCAAGCTGAATCCAATTAGCGGGATAAAAAAGCTGTTTTCCCTGAAATCCCTGGTAGAATTATTTAAATCTATCTTGAAATTAATCATTGTTGGAGGTGTAGCATATCTGGCCATAAAGAGTGAAATTGGTAATTTTCCGGGACTGGTTCAGTTCTCGGTTATTGAACTTATTACTTTTATTGGGAAAGTTGCCTTTAAAATTACTTTATATACCTGTCTGGTGTTAATCATTCTGGCAGCTTTAGACTATTTTTATCAGCGCTGGCAATATGAAAAAGATTTAAAAATGACCAAACAGGAAGTCAAAGATGAATATAAAATGCGGGAAGGGGATCCTAAGGTAAAAGCCAGAATAAAAAGCGTTCAAAGAGAAATGGCCCAAAAAAGAATGATGGAAGCTGTGCCGGAAGCAACTGTTATAATAACAAACCCTACCCATCTTGCAATTGCAATTAAATTTCAGATTGATATGCCTGCGCCCATGATGGTTGCCAAAGGCGCTGGATTTCTTGCCAAACAAATTAAAGAGATCGCCCAAAAGCACTCCATTCCTGTTATAGAGCAGAAAACATTAGCCAGAATAATATATAAAACAGTTGAAATTAATGAATATATTCCCGAAGACCTCTATAAAGCAGTTGCTGAAATATTAGCTTATGTTTACCGTCTAAAAGGACTTTTAAAAAAATAATCAGTTATTTTTGTGACCCTAACTCCTCTTCAGGTAATTCCGGATGCTTGATGTCAACAACCAATATTTTGATGGCTTTAGAAATCAGACAGATCGGACAGATCGGACAAAGATGGCCTGAAGCTGTGATGCATAGATGAGGAAGTTAATTCGTCCTCGTTCCATAGCATCGCTGATTCTTTTTACATCTTTATCTATTTGTTCACATAAATATTTTATCAACAAATTTTTGATACTTCTTTTGCTATGGCTTCAAGTGGAAGCACTTTGTCAACTGCATCTCGTTTTATCGCCTCTTGAGGCATACCAAATACTACGCAGGTCTTTTCGTCCTGAGCCAAGGTTGCGGCGCCTGCCTCCTTCATCTCCAGCATTCCCCTGGCTCCATCGTCACCCATCCCTGTCATAATAACACCTACTGCATTTTTGCCCGCGTATCTGGCGGCGGAACGAAAAAGAACATCAACCGAAGGGCGGTGCCTGCAAACCAAAGGCCCCTCTTTTATCTCTACATGGTACCTGGCTCCGCTTCGTTTCAACATGAGATGCCGGTTTCCCGGGGCTATCAATGCCTGACCACGGAGGATACTTTCACCGTTGGTTGCCTCTTTTATCTCTATGCGGCAGATGCCGTTGAGACGTTTGGCAAAAGCGCTTGTAAAATGCTCAGGCATATGCTGAACAATTACGATGCCGGGGCAGTCCTGGGGAAAAGCTTCAAGAAAAATTCGCAAGGCTTCGGTTCCTCCGGTAGAAGCGCCCACCGCGACTATCTTTTCTGTGGTGCTGATCATTGCCCTGCCGGTCGGCGGCGCAATGACGGCGTCTGCCGTCAGTTTGCCGGTCGCTTTTTTTCGTTGAGCGGAAATTGTTGTTATACGGGCTCTTGCAGCCGCTTTTACGGCATCACAGATTCGTATCTTTGATTCATTTAAAAATTTTTCGGCGCCCATCCTTGGTTTTGTAATAATATCCATAGCGCCGTATTCAAGCGCTTTTAAAGCAGTTTCGCAGCCCTTTTCAGTCAAGCTGGAACACATCACCACAGGGAGAGGATGCTGGGTCATAATTTTGTGCAAAAAAGTTAGCCCGTCCATGCGAGGCATTTCCACGTCAAGTGTTATTACATCGGGCGCTTCTTTTTTTATCTTATCCGCTGCAATAAAAGGGTCTGATGCTGTCGCTATTACTTCAATGGCCGGATCGGAACTCAAAATTTCCTCAAGAGTTTGCCGCACGACCGCAGAGTCATCAACAATTAATACTTTAATTTTATTTTTCATAGTTTCTACATTCCTCTTATTGTTTTATGATGGATTTCATAGTCGCAGGGCTGTCCTGTTCATGCTGTTTAAAGACATTTATCCTGGGAATGGTTATGGTAAACAAACTTCCTGTATTAAAGCTGCTTTTTACAGAAATATCAGCGCCATATAATTTCAGCAATTGCTTGCAGGTATGCAGCCCAAGTCCTGTGCCCCCTGCTTTTTCACCTTTTTCCTCGTTCTTGCAGGCTTTTGTTGTAAAAAACGGATCAAAAATCCGCTTTAAATTGACCGGAGATATTCCCTCTCCTGTGTCTTTAATCAGGATATAAATATTTTCGTTGTCATGCTTTGTGCTTATAGCAAGCTCTTTTTTTGATGAATTTATCATGGCATCCGCTGCATTTCCTATCAGGTTGCCACCAACCTGTGAAAAATCAGTGTAAATACCGAATATCTCCGGGTTTGCCTGGTCAAGATCAAGCGTAATTTTTATTGCATTTTTCAGTTTGCTATGGGCTTTAAAAAAATCTATCTCCTGCTTTATAAGCTTGTTAAGATTAATTTTTTGTTTTTGCTCAATTGATTCATGTCTGCTTTTACTAAGGAGGGTGTTGACAAGTGATTTTGTCTTATCAGCGGCTGAAGATCCTTTCTCGACAGTCTTTATAATATCTTTCAGCAATAGAGTCTGGTCTTCATCAATCCTGTTTTCTGAAGATTTGATAAACTCAAGAAGCTTCATTTTTGCAATTTCAGCAAAACCGGAAACAGCCATAAGCGGATTATTAAGGTTATGGACAATGCCCTGAACCACCTGTCCGAAAACAGCCTGCTGTTCTTTCCTTACAAAATTTCTTGTACTTATATCGACCAGTTTGGCAAGGTTTTTTTCAAGCGCTATTCTCCTGGCCGCAGAGCTGACTCTGGCTATGAGTTCTTCATCTTCAAAAGGTTTGGCAATATAATCGTCAGCCCCTGCCTTTAGACCTTCAATCCGCTGGGAAACTGACGATCGGGTGGTAAACAGCAGGATTGAAAGTATAATCTTTTTTTCCCGCAGTATTCGCAGGACATCCAGACCGCTTATGCCGGGCATTATAATGTCGAGCAACACAACATCAGGCTCATGTTTGTCGATTAAGTCCAGCCCCCCAGGCCCATTACACGCGCCAAACACGGTAAACCCGGAGTTTGAAAGCATATCCATGGCATATTCTCTTATAGATCGGCTGTCGTCTATTACTATAACACTGTTTTCCATAATCATCTCTCCGTTTTTATGTTGGTACCGGTTGCCTTGCCAGGTTTTCTGTACGTAGTGGTTGCAACAAGACGAAATCGGTTGTTAATTCCGTGAAGTGATTCTGAATGACCTATAAAAAGATATCCTCCAGGCACAAGCTGATTATAGAATTTTTCAAA
>JASFBJ010000426.1 GCA_030149585.1 Desulfobacterales bacterium
AGTATATAATGCGTGAGAGAGGAAAAACCCCTAAAAGAATTTTGAAAAATTACAGGATAAAACTTGACTAATTATTGCAACCGTGGTTACTGTAACGCTGGTTTTAATAATCAGCTAGGGATGAAAACCATGCGGTTTTATAATCGAAAACAGGAACTGGATATTCTGTCCAGGCTCAGACAACAGACGATTCAGGCAGCGCGGATGACCGTACTGACCGGCAGAAGACGGGTCGGTAAAACCAGACTTGCACTGGAATTTGCCGGAAATCATAAACACCTCTATCTTTTTATTGCCAAAAAATCAGAACGGCTGCTTTGTCAGGATTTTTTAGCGGAAATCAAGAGGGTTTTTTCCGTCCCCATTATCGGGGAAATTCGCTCTTTCAAAGATATCTTTGCCCTGTTGCTTGAACTTTCCAAAAATGAACAATTCACTCTGATCCTGGATGAATTTCAGGAGTTTTACACGATCAATTCGGCCATCTATTCGGAAATTCAGCACCTGTGGGACATTAATAAAGATCAGTGCCGACTCAACCTGGTCTGCATCGGCTCGGTCTATTCCCTGATAAACAAGATTTTTCAAAACTCAAAAGAGCCTCTCTTTGGCAGAGCTGATCGAATACTTTACTTGAAGCCATTTTCCATAATCACAATCAGCCATATCCTGGCCGACTATAATCAGCCGGAACCGGTCACTCTTTTTGACTGGTATGTCCTCACCGGTGGCATGCCGAAATATATGGACATCCTGACTACTAATACCGATGGTTCCTTCGACAATATGATCGACTTTATGGTGGCGGACTATTCTCCTTTTCTGCATGAAGGGAAAAATTTGCTGATTGAAGAATTCGGCAGAGAATATGGAACTTATTTTTCCATTCTTGAGTTGATCAGCATGGGCAAAACAGGGCGCAGCGAAATCGAATCTATCATGGAGCGGAAAACAGGCGGATATCTGGCCCGGCTCGAACATGATTACAACCTGATTGAGAGAGTGCGGCCGATAAATGCCAGGCCTGGAGGCAGGGTGCTCAAATATAGACTTAATGATCATTTCCTGAAATTCTGGTTCCGCTTTATTCATCGAAACTGGAGCGCTGTTGAGGTGGGCAATTTTAATTATATAAAACAGATAATCAAGCGTGATTACCAGACATACTGCGGACACCTTCTTGAGCGTTTTTTTCAGGATCTTTTTTCCTTAAGCGGTGATTATAACCGGATCGGCTCATACTGGGATAAAAAAAATCTTAATGAAATCGATCTTGTGGCCATAAATGATCTTGAGAAAACAATTGTCATGGCTGAGATCAAGCTGAATAAAAAGCGCATTAACATGCGGATATTAAAAGAAAAATCGAAACACCTTCTGGCATCTTTCCCTGGCTATAAACCTGGGTGGCTGGCCCTTGGGTTAGAGGATATTCCTTCTTACTTAATTTGAGTGATTAGCCTTTAGCGGTTAGCTATTGGCTTAATGATTACAGGATGTTTTGTATTACCAACTTTTACCCTGTTGAATGCAGCTTCTCCGCCCCTTTGGGGATTCAACTCAGGGCAGACGCTTGCGAAGAAAGAGGAGGGCGTTGACCATATGATTTTCAACGGTCCTGGGTGAGAGATTCAATTTGCCGGCGATTTCTTTGTGAGACAGACCCTTGAAGCGGTGCATGATGAAGACCTCTTTGCACCGGGGTGGAAGTTCGTTGAGGACCCGGAGGGCATTTTTCTGTATTTGCTGAATTTCCATGGCCTTCTCAGGGTCGGGAGCTTCTGAAACCTGTTCCTCAAAGTTTTTGGACTGCGGGGCCATCCAGCGGGCGCGAATGGCGCGGGAGCGTCTGATTTCCCTGACCAGGTTCTGCGTGGTCCGCCAGATATAGCCATCCGGGGAATCCAGCTCGGCTGTGCCATTGTGACGAATCAGCCTCATGAACACTTCCTGAACTCCGTCCGCAGCATCTTCATGAGACCCAAGCCTTTTTAAAAAAAAACTATACATCCTGCGATAATGGTTTTCATAAAATTGACTAACAGATTCTTTTCCCTGGTTCATAAAATCCTGTAAATTTTTATCCAAAGTTTGAGTTGATTTTTAGTCGTTTATGACCGTCTCAATAGCGCCTTAAATAGCCAAATCGTTAATCAACCCTTTATGTTTATGATTTTGTACGCTTCTTATTTCTTTCTGAAAAGGAGACCTTTGTTTTTCCGATGTTGAATGAGAGAAACGAATCTGAAGAAAAATTGACATAATAATCTCAATACTCTGAGTATTTACAGCCGGCTTAAATCTACCGGTCTTTCAGAAAAATCCGCAAAGGAGATTGCCGAATCAAAGGCCGGCACCATCAAGTGGGTAGCCGGTATGCTGGTTGCGCAAGCCGCTCTCATTGCTACACTGGTAAAACTGTTTTGAGCCATTTCTTGTAAGTCCTTCTCTAATTCTTCATTCGGGGTTGGTTCTAATTTCGACCAAACATTGAGCTATAATAAAATTTGAAAACCTCTGAAACTCGCTACGCTCAAACAGCCAGA
>JASFBJ010000170.1 GCA_030149585.1 Desulfobacterales bacterium
CCGGATTTGACATATCTTCCCTTATAATATTTAAGGGGCCAGACGCTCAAAGTAACCAGGGTTCCTTCAGGCACTGGATTTCCATTTGAATCAGCCACAACAACGCACATGGGCAGCTCATAAGCAGTGTCATTATTAATGGAATTGATGATAGTGCCTCGACCGATCAATAAAGAACCGGCTGTACCGCCAATTACAATTGCAATAGAATCTTCTATTGCCGTGCCTACTACTCTGGCTGTTATCTGTACTCCTTCACTGTCGGAACTTAATGAGCCGGATGTAAAGGTAGTTGTTGCAATTCCCTGATAATTTGTAAAGGCAATAACCGGAGAAATCTGTTCTCCTCCGCCAGTGGGGTTGTCTATGGAAAAACCAACCCATGCCTCGCCCACAGGTTCATCCAGTATATTTTTAACTGTTGCCTGTAAGGTCACTGAATTTAGAACTACCGTTGTGCTGGGCGGTAAAACTATTGCGCTGGCCTGAATTGATATTTGAGCAGCATCACTGCTTGGGGCTGAAACAGCTATATTGATTGAATCATTTGTTTGAACATCATCTGCATCAAAAACCTGAATAGTGGCAAGGCCTGCGTTTGTTGAGCGAAAAAGCGCGGAGGCGGCGGATCCAGCTGCAACCGGGATAGTAACCTCCCTGCCTCCTGCTCCTGGTGCCTGGTCAACAGCTCTGACCTCACCAAGGGTTGTTGCAAAAACAACATTTGTTATACCGGGTGCGCTGGCAGTAATAGTAACATCAGAGCTGGTCGAAAGATTATGCGGATCATTTGTCGGTGATATGATTTGAAAAATCTCTCCCACAGCTCCCACAGTATATTGTTTGAAATCTGTTGCACCCATAGAGGCTGCCAGTACACTGACTGTTCCCTGGGCAGTGCCTGTTACCGTTACTTCAAGGGTTCCGTTACTGTTTGTAGCGTCTGTAAGGTTTCCGTTTCCGTCAAGGGTGCCGCTGATAGAAGAAAAAGATGTTGCACCGCCATCTGACGAAGAGGCGCTTATTATTACATCTTCATAGGGAATGGGATTTAATCCAGCATCCTTCACCTTGATGGTTAAGATTGTCGAGTCATTACCTCCGATGGTAAGCCCGGTGTCTCCGGTTAATGAAATTGTGGTACCTGTTATCTGAATGGGAATCTGATCAGGATCAACACCTTCCACCTGAGCAGTAATGGTAACAACCTGGTTGGAACGATCCACTGAGCCTGAGGCAAAAGTTACAGTTGCCTGACCATTTTCATCGGTAATGGCCAAAGCTCCGCCCAACTGGCCTCCTGTGGAACTAAATGAAACAGCCTTATCAGGAATAATTGAATTATCGGAATCCAGCACAGTGGCTGTTATATCGGCAGTATCTGAATTATCAGTGGGTAATGAAAATTTGTCGGTAGATAAAGAAACCAAAGCCGCTGTTATAGTTGGAGTAGTATCGTCTGGTGGAGTAACAGGTTCATCTGTATCATCATCATCAATTGAACTGCAGGCAATAAAAAACATCATTAAAATTACGAGTATATAGCTAAAAATGTTATTTTTATATTTCATGAGAAAATTCCTTTCATTTTCCAAATAAGGCCTAATAATAAGGATAGTTACTACATATCCCGCTGCTCAAGCTGAACAATGCGAGGGGTTATAAAGATTAAAAGTTCATTACTCTGGTCTGATTTGCTCTGGCTTTTAAAAAGCCAGCCAAGGATCGGAATCTTCGATAAAACAGGAAAGGCTGATTCACCTGAAGTTCTGGTTGATTTAATAATGCCGCCAATCACAAGGGTGTCTCCATCATTTACCAAAAGCTCTGTTTCCGCCTCATTGGTGGACAGAGATGGAACACCGTCAGTAACCGAGGCAATATCATTTTTTGTGATATAAATACTCAAAGAAATCCGGTTATCCGGTGTTACATGGGGAGTAACCTCCAAAAGAAGATCAATATTTTTAAATTTTACAGAGGAACCGCCGGCATCATCCCTTTCCAGATAAGCCCATTCAAGGCCCTGTTTAATTCTGGCCTTTTTATTATCAAGGGTTACAATCTTGGGCGCTGACAAAATTTTGCCTTCCCCAGTGGTTTCAAGGGCATTTAACCTGGCATTGAGAACAAAAGGAACCCCGGTTAATCTGCTGAAATTAAATCCAATACTTGAGCTGGCTCCAGCGGCTGGAAAATTCATGGCCATATTACCGGTGGAAGAAAGATCAAAAAGATCAAGCTCTCCTGGACCGGAATCCGCGCCCCATTCAATCCCCAGTTCTTTTGAAAACTGGTTGCTGACTTCAACTACCCGGGCTTCAATAATTACCTGCGGAGTTACTTTATCTATTCGTTTTACCAGCTTTCTGGCCTCTTTAATTTTTTGGGCCACATCTGTATTAATAATCTGGTTATTTCGCTGGTCAACGGCTGCCATTCCACGATTTTTGGACAAAATATTTTGAATATGAGGAAGAATTTCAGATGATGCATTGGAATAATTAACCGCAATATACTCGGTAATCAGAGGCTGCAAAGCTTTTGCTTCCTCCCGCGCCTTGGCATCGGCTCTTTTCCTGTCAATCCGTAATTTCTGCTCTTTTTTCAAGGTGGATAAGGTGCCGATTCGAATAATATCCTGTTCATAAACCATCCCAAGCTGATTCATCTTAAGTATCAGATCCATTACCTGATCCCAGGGAACCGGATGTTCCAAAGTTAAAGTAACACTTCCCTTTACATCCTGGTCAATGGCAAAATTCTTGCCGCTAACCTCCCTTAAAATACGAAATACATTTTTTATATCAGTATTATAAAAATCAAGTGCAATTTTTTCACCCACATATTGTTTCTTGTCACTGCTGCGATATATATTGGCATCCCAGGCTGTTTTTTTGCCTGCCTTGATTGCCCTTTGACTTTTGACTTTTGCCAAAGCCGTTTTTTTGGCGGAACTCATACTAAAAGCCGCGGCCGCAGCAGTAGGGGCAGTATCAGCTAACACTGTTTTCCAGGACGGGAGATTTGATTCATCCAGAGGTATGGGTGGTATGGATGATTGCTCAAAATGAACCAGCAAAAGGTTATCAACTTGTTCCACAACATAAGAAACACTTTCCCGAAGTTCGATAATTATCAGAGAATCACCCTTCATCTTTGTCCGCTGAACCGGTGTAACCCGGTCTACAGCGCATTTAAAACGGGTTGTAATCAAGGGACGCTGCTGATGGGTGGGAATATTGGTATTAAGCAGCTTTAATTCAAGCCGTTTATTTGCTGTTTTTTTAAGTCTGTAATTTATTGGGCTTGTTGTGCCGATTATAAGGGTTGATTTACCGGCGGTTTCTGCTGAAAAATCAATTCGATTCAGCCAGGAAGTTTTATTTGGGTCAATTTTAACTGGTTTGGCAGGTATTATAGTTTGTTTCTCTTTTGCGGAACTGCCTGCGGTTTTATCAGAAGTTTCCTGAACAGCTCCGTTAGAAGCCTTTATATTTAATTGAGCTGCAGCAGGGGTTGCCGCAGGCCCGGTTCCCGCTGGTTTTGAGACGCTAAGAGATTCTTCTGTAATTGCGGTTTCAGGTCTTGTTTCCCCGGATAAAGCAGGTGCATTGGAATTTTTCTCCGGGGAATTTTTTTCTGGCGCGACTGGTTTGTTAAAGATGATTATAAGATCATTTTGGTTGCGGCTTACATCGTAGGCAACATCCTGTCTTAATAAAATTTCAATCCTGGAAGTATGACCATTTTCCGATATTTCGGATGTTTTAATGGAAAAGAGAACATCACTTACCACTGCTAATTCGGCTGGAATATCTTTTAAAGTTGTTTCCGGAAAATATAAAACAACCCCCAGAGGAACAGGCTGTTTAATGGAAGTGTATTTTAAATTTTCACTTCCTTCCACAATAACCTGGCAGATATCTGTATCATCACTGGTTGTAATTTTGACTATCTGCTTTACCTGCTGCGGCAAAGGCACCTCAGGCGCGGCCTTTTGTCCTGTTTTTGCAGCACAGCTTGCCAGAATAAAAATTAAAAGAGTAAAAGATAATACAGGTATTATACTTTTGTATTGTTTAAATGTGCAAATTAGCATGATTTAAAATGCTCCAGGAGGTTTAAGAATTCTAAGCTCGCGTTTTTGGAGTGATACCGCCCCTAAAAGGTTTTGAATCTCTTCTTCGATAACCAACCTATCTTTCAGGACATTAATTACTTGACCTGAATTAGTTCCAATATAAGTTCCTTTGGTAACGATAAAGCCCTTGCCGGCAGCATCTTGCACCAGAGCCCGGTTACCACTCATAGCCTGGATAACCGCCACAAGTTTCATCTGGCTTATATCCATCCTTTCCAGGGGCGTTCGTGGAATCCGTTTTTTCATCTTTACCTTATAGGATGCAGCCTGAGGCGCAAATGTCTTTTCTTTAAAAAGCGGCTCAAAGGGGTCAATTTTTCCTTTTGGATCATAGCCGCTGCTAATTAGCGGTGCGTTTTTCTCTTTTGGACTTTTCAGCAGAGCAGGCAAGGTTTTTTCAGCCGGCTTTTTGGGAATAGCTTTTTCAGCTTTTTTGGCTATCTTTTTCTTATCTGCTTTTTGTTTCAAAGCCTTGTCATTTTTATCAGCTTTTTTAGCTGGGGCGATTTTAGGCGCTTTAAAAGCTGGTTTTGTGGCCGGCTCTTTTTGCACTTTTTTCTCAGGTTTTGGAGCAGATATCTTTTTACTGATCACCTGGGATTTTCTTTCTGTGGAGGACTTGTCACCACAGCCCCCTGCTGAAAATACAAGGCCTGATAAGCACAGAATATAAATTGTTGAAGCAAATAGTTTATTCATCACCAATCACTTCTTTCTTTTTCGTTTTTTAGACTTTTTTTGTTTTTTGGGATCAATAAATTTATAAGTAACCGCGGTACAGGTGATATTGATAATATCACCTCCTTTTTGGGGTTTCATATTAATATCCTGAATATTCACGATACGATCCAAATTGGCGACTTTATCAAAAAAAATGGCTACATTATGATAATTACCGGATATATTGATATTAACCGGAATTTCCGCATAAAAATCCCTGGCCACCTCTGGTTTTGGCTTAAAAGAGTTAAAATCCAGACCAGCATCCTTGCCTGATTGAGAAATACTGGCAAGTAATGAGGGAATTTCCTCATTTTCCGGTAAAGCTTTCATTACAACCCGGAACTGTTCCTGGGCATTTTTCATTTGATTTCTGTATTTATTAAGCTGCATTGCATTTCTTTTGGCCTTGTCCAACTTTTTGACGGTTGCCGCCAGATCCTGATCCAGCTTATTGATTTGCTCCTGTTTTGGAAAATAGGTAAAATAAGCAAAGGCGCCCAAAAAAGCCAGAATTGTTCCAACGTAAATTAAAATTCGTTGCAGCTTGGTGAGCTGTTCAACCTTTTGAAAAAATGGGGCTAATGAATCTAAAGAAAGATTGGCCTTATTCATGATTTTTTTCTCTTCTTTTTCTTTTTATCCTTACCGGGTTTATCCAAAGATGGTTTCTTAAATGAAATATTAAACCGTTTTAAAATCAGGTTCTGCCCAGAAATTTTTTGGGGCTGAGTACCTGCAAGCTTTACACCTGTATATAATTTGGATTCGGTGAGATTGGTCATGAAATCCGCAACTGTTTTATCATCTAAAGCTATCCCGGCAACTTTCATCCCGTTATTTTTAACCTGAAAGCTGGTAAACCACATCCGTCTGGGAATAATCAGCCTTGTCATGGAATCCAGAAGTTTTACCTGTGCCCTCCGGTTGGTTTCCAGGCTTTTGATAACATTTGTCTTTTTAGTTAAAATGCTGAGATTTTTCTTTATTGTTGCTATTTCAGCATTAATTTTATTATATTTTGCAACTTTAACTTTAGTATCTTTGATATCTTTTGTCAGGTCTGTGATTTTATTATTAAGAACGCTATTATAATATATAACCGCAATACCAATAAATATAAGTGATAACAGATAAATGGAAACCTGCTGGCGAATATTCTCTTTTTTACGGGCTGCCCGAAAAGGGAGCAAATTAATTCGTATCATTTGTCATCAGCTTTTCTAGTTGCCAGGCCCATGCAGATAGATGCCTGAGGTGCGATTTTATTAATATATGAAATGTCAAAGCGTTCATCATCCACATAAAAATTTTCAAAAGGATTAATAATTTGAACTGTAGCGGATGTTTCCACCGCCAAAAGCTGCCTGAACTCTTTAATATTACCACCGCCGCCACTTAAAATGATCCTTTTGATCTGATCTTCAGGGTATGTTGAATAAAAAAAGTCAAGGGCCCTTCTGATTTCAGTACACCAGTCAGTTACCACACCGGAAATAATGTCTGATAAATCTTCCATTGATAGCTTATTGGTCTGACCGCCCAGTTTAATCTCTTCAGCCTCTTCAAAGGAGCAATCCACCAGAGATATGATTTTTTGATTAATCTGACCGCAACCCAGCGAAACATCGCGCATAAAAACCGAGTTACCGTCTTTTAAAATATTAAGCGAAGTTTTACTGGCCCCTATATCAATCAGCGCAAGATTTTCATTTTCCAGTTCATAATTAGCCTCAAAAATATTCTGAAGCGCAAATGCATCCACATCAATAATGCATGGGTTCATGCCGGCCATCTGGGCTAAATTAACAAAATCATTAACCACATCGGTTTTAGCTGCCACCAAAAGGACATTCATCTGATTGGGATTGCTTTCATTTTCACCCAATATTTGAAAATCAATATTTACATCCGTGATATCAAAAGGAATATACTGTTCAGCTTCAAATTGAATTGTGTCTTGTAACTGTTCTTCCGACATGGTCTGAACAACAATTTTTTTAACAATCACTGAATATCCACCAACCGCAATAGCTACATTTCGTTCCTTGATATTATAGGCTTTAAAAAGCTGACGAATAATATCTGCCACGGTTTCAGGATCTTTAACACTTCCATCCTCTATTAATCCAGGCGCGATATTAATCATGCCGAACTTTGCCAGGGTGCTGCCCTTCTTGACTTCGGTAATCTCAGCAACCTTGATTGAACTTGAACCAATATCCAGGCCCACCAGATGATCTTTTTTCCCAAATAGCATGATAGTCTTAGTCCCTGAAAATTTTATTCTTATCAGTAAGGTTAAATCCCAAAGCAAGGAGGAGCTTGCGTTTAGTTTTCATCCGACAGGGTTTGCCCTTTTCAATACGGGTAATTGTAATTGGAGAGACATTCGCCTGTCTGGCAAGTTCTGATTTGCTCATTAGCAAAGATTCTCTAACATTTTTTAAAGAGTTTTTGATCATTTAAATACTATTAATACACTCTTGTTTCAAAAGGTATCGGGTTAATTTCCGGTTTAGGTTCCAAGTCTATAATTTTTCAGATAATTAATTTTCACAAGGTTTTGAAAGGCAACTTAAGTGTAATTATTTATACGAAAATTTATAGCATCATATATATTTATGTCAAGTTTAATTATGCATAATTAAACATAATTATGCTTTAATGTATAAAATTATACAACAAAATGTATAATTAACTATAATTATTTTTACTTATCAAACATTCCATGCCCTTGCATATTGGCAAAAGACTATCCTGTTTCGTATAATCCGGATTCTTATTTTGCGTATTCATAAAAGCGTTTTCCGTTATTGAGAATTACTTTAGTATTAAAACCATGCAGAAACCATGCAGAACAATTATACAAATATCATGCCATTGCCTTGTTTTAATAAATCATCCAAAATGAGCTTTGCCTGGTTTCTGCATTTTAGTTGAGCGAAACTCAAAAATAGGGTATGCATAAAAAGGGTAGTCCCTACAAAACAGTGCAGGTCAATAATTTCAACAAGTTACATATTATAGCTTCTGGCAGCACGTAGCGAAAATCAGGTGTTTATAAAGCAAGACA